>JBEKOV010000015.1:0-43665 GCA_049521415.1 Chthoniobacteraceae bacterium | reverse complement strand
TCCGCAGTCGTGTGCCCCTTTTCTCTCGCCGCTATGATCCGCTCCCGCAGATCAAGACTGTAGGTTCGCATCCACCTACCATACCACTCTTTGCCTCAGATTAAATAGAAAATGCTCTAGTTGCCGAATTTTTGCCGAATTCGTGGGGGCTACCCCACCTTCCGCTCGCTCGACAACTCATCGCTCTTGCCAAAGCTCTCCGCGATGCTTGGGACCGGGACGGGATTTGATGTCCCTATGATGTCCATGCGTTCGCTGGATTCTTCGCGCCGCGCGAACCGCACGCCGACCAGCTTCGAGACCCCGTGCTCTTCCATCGTCACGCCGTAGAGCGTATCGGCGCGCGAAATGGTGCGCTTGCTGTGAGTCATTACGACGAACTGGCTTTGCGCGACGAACCGATCGAGGATTTTCACGAACCGCATGATGTTCGACTCGTCCAGCGGCGCATCCATCTCATCCAGCACGCAGAACGGGCTCGGCTTGACCATGTAAATCGCGAACAGCAGCGACACTGCCGTCATCGCGCGCTCGCCGCCCGAGAGCAGGCTGATCGATTGCAATTGCTTGCCCGGCGGCCTTGCGATGATCTCGATTCCGCTTTCGAGCGGGTCGCTCTCGTCCGACAGCACCAGGTTCGCCTTGCCGCCGCCGAATAACTCGAAAAACATCTCCTGAAAATTCACCCGAATTTGTTCGAAGGTCTCCGCGAACAGTTTGCGCGTGGTCTCGTTGATCTTCGTGATCACGTCCAGCAGTTCGGCCTTTGATTTCGTCAGGTCGCCAAGCTGCTGCTCGAGGAATTGATGCCGCTGTTCCAGTTCGTCGTATTCCTGGATCGCGTCGATGTTGATCGGCCCCATCGCATCGACGCGCTGCTCGAGTTCCTTCACCAATTCCTCGATCCGCGCCCAATCGATCCGTTGCTCGGTTTCGCCGACCTCCGCACTGGTCTCCGCAGGCTGCTCCGCCGGCGCGGCTGCCGCCTCGCCTTCCTCGGCGACCTTTCGCTTCTTATTCAATTCCCGCAGGCTCGTCAGCAGCAGATAGCCGTCCGGTCGGAATTCGCGCAATTCAATTTGATACCGCCGCTGGACGTGTTCGGCCAGATTGTCCATGCGAAGCTGGAGTTGCGTCCGCTTCACGTCCTGCTCGCCGCGCATTTCCGCGCATTCGCCCAATTGCCGCCGCAGGATTCGCAACGTCGATTCGATGTCCTCCGCTTCGCCAGCCATCGCGCCGCGCTGCTCGCTCAGACGCGCGACTTGCTGCTCCCCCTCCGCCAGCCGCTCCCGCGCGGAGACGATCTCCTGCCGGATTCGCACGGTCTCGGCCTCGAGGCTCTCGATCTTCGCGCGGTATCCCTCGATGTCGCGCTTCCGGTGCTGGACCAAATCCGCCAATTCATTGAGCCGCGCGGTCATCGGCGCGCGCTGATTGTAAAGGCTGTCGTGCCGTTGCTTCTCCGTCGCCGCCTTGATCCGCAGTTCGTTCAGTTCGGTAATGAGGGCGCCTTCCTGTGCGCGCAATTCATCCAGCTCCGCTGCCGCCGAGCGCTGCCGCTCCTGAAATTCCGCCAATTGCCCGCCCAGCTCCCGCGTCTGGTTTTCGCACTGGGCGATTTTCACCGCGGCCTCCTCGTGCCGCTTCCGCACGTTCTCCTGTTCCCACGTGAGCGATTCGAGATTCTTCGCCTTTTCCCTCTCTTCGCGCTCGAGTTGCTGCATTTCGCCGCGGCTGGCCGAGACCGCCACCGTCAGCCGCTGCGCCTCGTCGCGCGCGCCTGCGAGCCGGCCCCGCGCCGCGTCCAGCCGTCCGGATGCCGCCTCCCGCGCCGCGGTCAGTTCGGAAATTTTCGCGCGGATTTCCGCCGCCTGTTCTTCGAGTGTCGCAATCTGGTTCTTGCGATGCAGCATAGCCGCGCCCGCGCTCCCGCCGCTCGTACGTCCTCCAATGAGAACACCGTACCGCGTCACCACTTCGCCTTCCGGCGTCACAAAGTCACAGCGCCGTTCCGCGGGCGCCTGCAATTGTTCGCGGCCCAGCTTCAGCGCCGTCTCGAGATCCCGCGCAATCGCGAACCGTCCCAGCAACAGCGCCACCAGCGGCGCGAACGCCTCATTCGTCTTCACCCGCTCGCGCACCCATCCGAGCGTTCCCTCCGGCGCTGACTCCGCTTCGTTCGCGCCCGCCTCCTGCCATTCGCGAAGGATCAACTGCGCCCGGCCCCATTGCTTCTCCGAAAGAGTCTTGACCATCGCCTCCGCGACCGTGGCGTCCTTCATCACAATCGATTGCAGGTTCTGGCCAAATGCCGCCTCGACCGCCACCACGTCCGCCGTCACCACCTCGATGTGCGACGCCAGCATCCCGCCGATCGCCGGCTTGAAAAGCTCCGCGTTATCGAGGCCGCGCAGCACGGCCTGCGTCCCCTCGCCGAACCCCTCGCCCGATTCGATCATCTGGCGCAGCGCGCCGGCGCGTGATTCCTTCTCCGCAAGTTGCCCGCTCTGCGCACGCAATTCCCGGTCGGCGCCATCGATTTCCGCCGCGATGGCCCGCGTCTCCATGTCGGCTTCGAGAGCCTCCTGATTGCGGGATTCGAGTTCGCGCGATTGCTCCTCCAGCCGTGCGCGGACTGCTTCCAGCCGCTCGCGGACTTGCGTCGCGCCGCTGCCCAATTGTTCGATTTCGCTTTGCAAAATCCCCATCCGCGCCTCGCTCCCATCGCGTTGGCCGGACAGCGATCCCACCTCGCTGCGCAACGCGCTCAGCCGGTTTTCGATGCCCGCAATCGATGAAAACACCGCCTGCAGGGCCCGCTCGGTCTCGAGCCGCTTCGCGGAAAGCGCGTTCACGATCGCCGTCTGTTCCGCCAGCCGCTCCTGCTCGGTCTTGAGCGTCTCCGCGATTTCCGCCAGTTCCTGGTCATTGTGCTCGATCTGGCTTTGCTGGATCGCGAGCTTCTCCTCCGCCGCCACGATATCCCGCCCGTAACGCTCGATCAATCCGCAAAATTCCTCCGCGCGCTCGGCGTTGAAGCCGATCCGGTTCTCCGCGTTCTGCACGTGGCTCTTTACATCCTGCACGCCCTGCCGCGCCTCGGTGAGATTCCCCTCCAGTTCCTCGATCTTCGCCCGGCGCGCCATGACTTGCGTCTCCTGCGCTTCGATTTCCTCTTCCTGCCGCGTATGCGCCTCTCGCAGCCGCTCGATTTCCTCTCCCGCCGCTTCGATCTCCGCCGTCAGCGTCTGGAATAGCCGGTGCGCCTGATGCGTCTCGAGTGTCCGCAGGTCGCCAATCATCGCCTGGTAGCGCCGCGCCTTTGCCGCCTGCCGCTGCAATGAGCCGATCTGCCGCTTCACCTCCCGAATGATATCGGTGACACGAATCAGGTTCGCCTCCGTCGCCTCCAGCTTCCGCAGCGCCTCCTTCTTTTGCGATTTGAATTTTGTGATCCCCGCCGCTTCTTCGAAAATCGCCCGCCGATCCTCCGGGCGCGACGAGAGAATCTGGTCGATCTTTCCCTGCTCCATGATCGAGTAGGCGCTCCGCCCAATGCCCGTATCCATAAAGAGCTGATGAATGTCTTTCAGCCGGCATGGTGTCCTGTTCAGCAGGTAATCTGAAGCCCCGTCGCGGAATACGCGCCGCGTCACGCACACCTCGTTCCATTCGACGCCCAACTCCTGCTCGCAATCGGCAAACCTGAGCGACACCTCGGCCATCCCAAGCGCGGCCCTTGAATCCGTGCCCGAAAAAATGACATCGGCCATCTCCCCACCGCGCAACGCCTTGGCCGATTGCTCGCCCAACACCCAGCGGATCGCGTCGAGGACGTTCGATTTCCCGCAACCATTCGGTCCGACGACTGCCGTGACCCCCTTGTCGAAATTCATCACCGTCTTCACCGCGAACGACTTGAAACCGAGCATCTCGAGCGATTGGAGGTACATAGGCCTGAAAGTTGGAGTTTTCTAAGGGAGTTGACGGGCATCGTAGCCGCCCTGTTTCCCGGGCGCAAGCACGATCTGCTGTGGCTGCGAAAATTCCAACCACAACATATAGTGCCCCCATTTTGGCTCTATATGCCTGCTTCGCCCTATTGTTGACCTGCTCATCCCTCCTGCGCATGGTACACGGAGCCACTCAACAAATGAGCGTTAAGGAGCAGATTCCTCAGGCCATCCATCGTCTCCCTGACGACGTCGATTATCGCGACGTGGCAGAGGAAATCGCGTTCCTCGCGGCGGCAGGCGAAGCCGAGCGCGACATCGAGGAGAGCCGGTTCATCTCGAACGAGCAGATGAAGGCGCGGGTTACCGCGGCATAATCAGCGGGATCACTTGGCGCCCGTTCCTGCGGTAAATCGCAAAATCGGAGTCTGTCGTAAAGATTTGCGCATCTTCGTGGATTTCCGACATTCTGACCAGGCAGGCGTCAGCGAAGCTCATTGGCGTATCCCGATATCGCCGCATCAGCCCCGTCGATTGCCTCACATGCCGCTCGAAGGAGAATTGGGTAACAATGATGCCCCGTTCGAGCAATTTGCAGAGCACTTCAATATTCTCGCCCATGCGCCTGAGCATGAAAAAGCTCTCCGAAAGAACTGCTTCACAACTCAGGCACGGTTCGGTGAACGCTTGGAAATGGGATATCGCCCATGCGTGATACCGATCGCGACGCGACAACGCGGCAATGATGGCGCCACTATCGATCAGAACGGTTTTTGCCATAATCCCGCAAGTATTCCTTGTTATAGGACAAATCCGGCGGCAGCAAATCACTGTCGATGACCAGGTCTTCCATGCGGCTCCAAAGCGAAGCCTTTGCCGTCTTGGCCCGCTCGAGGCGCTCGCGTGCAATCTCGGATTTGGACACCTTGCGGGCTCGCGCAGCCCGTTCGATCTCGGCGAACAGGGCCTCGGGAAGTTTCACAGTCAAAGTTTTCACAACCGCGAGGGTATTACGATTAATGCAAAATCGCAATACCCATTCCTTGATATTTCGAATCTCGAATTTCGAATTTTCCAGCCGATAATTCCCTGATGGACTCCCATCTCGCCCAGCTTTTCGATTTCCTCCGTTTCCCCAGCATCTCCACCGACCCGGCATCCCGTGACGATGTCTCTGCGTGCGGGGAATGGGTGTATCAGAAATTTCTGAGTATGGGCCTTTTCGCCCAGGTCCATGGGACCCCGGGCCATCCGGTGATCTTTGCCCGCAGCGAGCCGCGCCCGGGCCTGCCAACCGTCCTCATTTACGGCCATTACGACGTGCAGCCGCCGGATCCGCTCGACCTCTGGACGTCGCCTCCCTTCGAGCCGCGCCTTGCGGACGGCATCATTTTCGCCCGCGGCTCAGCCGACAACAAAGGCCAGATCATGGCACACATTCTCGGCGTCGAAGCCGCACTCGCCTCGGGCGAATTGCCCGTCAATGTTCTCTTCGTGGTCGAAGGTGAGGAGGAAATCGGCAGCCCAAACCTCGGCGCGTTCCTCGATCAACACGCCGATGAACTACGTTGCGATGTGATCGTCGTTTCCGATTCCACGATGGTCGCTCCCGGCGTGCCGACTTTTACCTACGGGCTGCGCGGCATCGGCTGTATCGAGGTCCGCGTCACTGGCCCGGCCATCGATTTGCACTCAGGCATCTACGGCGGCGCTGTGCAAAACCCGATCACCGCCCTAGCCCATCTGCTCGCCACGCTCCATGATTCCGAGGGCCGCATCGCAGTCGCCGGCTTTTGCGATTCCGTCGAGTCGATGCGCGATTGGGAGCGCGCCGCCTGGGCTTCGCTGCCGCTTACCGACGCCCGCCTGCTGGAGATCACCGGCGCCCCGGCACTCTTCGGCGAACCCGGCTACAGTCCGCTCGAGCGCATGTGGGCGCGCCCGACCATTGAGATGAACGGCATTGGCGGCGGCTATCAGGGCGAGGGCACCAAAACCGTCATCCCCCACGCCGCATTCGCAAAAATCACCTTCCGGCTTGTCCCGAATCAGAAGGCAATCGATGCCACACGCCAGATCGCCGCTCATCTCCGCAAAAACGCGCCGCCCGCTGTAAACATCGAGATCGCCGAGGGCCATCGCGGCGATCCGTACATCGCCGACCCGCACTCCCGCTTCGGCAAGGCCGCACAGCGCGCGCTTGCCGCGACATTCGGGCGCGAGCCGGCGCTCATCCGCGAAGGCGGCTCGATCCCTATCGTGCAAAGCTTCGCCGAAATCCTTCACGCGGACACGCTCCTGCTCGGCCTCGCCCTTCCCGATTGCCGCGCCCATTCTCCGAATGAAAACTTCCCCGTCGCCAATTTCGAAGCCGGCATCCGGCTCAATCAAGCGCTGTTGCGCGAGCTGGCCGTCGATTTTTGATTCGGGTTAAACTGCGGGCTCCTCGCCCGGCTCTTCCTCCTGGCTCACCACCGGCGCGATGCTCTGTAGCTTTTCGCCGGGGCGCAGCCGGATCAGGATCACTCCCATCGTATTGCGTCCGGCCTCGCGGATTTCGCTCACGCGCGTCCTTACCATCTGTCCCTTGGTAGTGATCAGCATGATCTCATCATGCTCGCGCACTGCCAGCGCGCCCACCACCTCGCCGGTTTTGTCTCCGGTCTTCATGGTGATGATGCCTTTGCCCCCGCGTGATTGCTTGCGGTAATCGTCGAACGGCGTGCGCTTGCCGATTCCGTTCTCGCCCGCCACCAGCAACGTCGCGGCGGCGTTCACGATTGCCATATCGACCACGTGATCCCCTTGCTCTGGCCGGATGCCCCACACGCCCACGGTATCGCGTCCCTGGTCCCGCAATTCCTCCTCGCTGAATCGCAGGCTCATTCCATCCTTGGTGATCAGCACGATTTCATCCGTGCCAGTCGTCAGCTTCGCATTGATCAGGCGATCTCCCTCCTCGATCTGGATCGCGATGATCCCGCCCTTCCTGATGTTCTTGAATGCCGACAAATTCGACTTCTTCACGATTCCCGAGCGCGTCGCGAACACGATGTGCAAATCCTCCGACCATGTCTCCTCGTCCGTTTTCTTCCCCTGGATGCGGATGGTCGCCGCGATTTTCTCTCCCTGCTTTAATTCGAGGAAATTCGCAATCGACCGCCCCTTGGCGGCGCGCCCCATCTCGGGAATCTCGTACACTTTCTCGACGTAACAGCGCCCTTCCTGCGTGATGAAGAGCAGGTAATCGTGCGCCGTCGCCGTGAAGAGGTGCTCGACGAAATCATCCTGCTCCTCCTCGCCCATGGCGTCGCGCGTCTGCATGCCGATCACGCCCTTGCCGCCACGGCGCTGGGCGCGGTAGGCGCTGACAGCCGTGCGCTTGATGAAGCCCTGATGCGTAATAGTGATGATCGTCCCTTCGTTGGCGATCAAGTCCTCCATGTTGATCTCGCCTTCGTCGGGCACCAATTGCGTCAGCCGTTCACTGCCATACTTTTGCTGGATGGCCCTCAGCTCGTTCTTCATGATCGAGAAGACGCGCTGCTCCTTCGCCAGGATGTCGAGCAGGTCCTTGATTGTCTCGGTCAATTGGCCGTATTCCTGCACAATCTTGTCCCGCTCGAGCCCGGTTAGTTGATATAGCCGCAGGTTCAGGATTTCGTCCGCCTGCTTTTCGCTGAATGCGTAAATGCCATTGGTGAGCCGCGCATCGGACCGGATGAGAATGCCGAGCTGCTCGACCTGCCGCCGCGTGAACTCGTACGCCAGCAACTTCACCCGCGCCTCTTCGCGATTGGCCGAATCCCGGATGATCCGGATGAAATCGTCCATGTGCGCGAGCGCGATGAGATAACCCTCGAGCGTCTCCGCGCGCTCCTCCGCCTGCCGCAGCAGGAAGCGTGTCCGGCGCAGCACGACCTCGCGCCGATGCTCGATGTAACAGGCGATCGCCTCCTTCATCGAGAGCAGCTTTGGCCGCCCATGATCGATGGCCAGCATCATGACCGCGAACGACGACTCGAGCGCCGTGTGCTTGTAGAGATTGTTGATCACGATTTCCGGGACCGCGTCCCGCTTCAACTCGATCACGACGCGCGTGTTTTCGTCGGATTCATCGCGGATCGCGGAGATATCCGTCAGGCCCGGCGTCTTTTCGTTCACCAGGTCCGCGACGCGCTCCACCAGCGTCGCGCGGTTCACGTTGTAAGGGATTTCGGTGATGACGATCCTTTCTTTGCCCTTTAAGTCCTCGATTCCCACGCGTCCCCTCACCTTTATGCTGCCGCGTCCGGTCTCGAAGTATTGCCGGATGCCGGCTATGCCGCAGATCATGCATCCGGTGGGAAAATCCGGGCCTTTCACGAGCACCAGCAGTTCGTCAATCGTGATATCGGGATTGTCGATCTGGGTGCAAACCGCGTCCACGATCTCACTGAGATTGTGAGGCGGGATGTTCGTGGCCATGCCCACGGCGATGCCCGTGCCGCCGTTGACCAGCAGGTTCGGCCACGCGGCCGGCAGCACGGTCGGCTCCGCCCTCTTCTCATCATAGGTGGGCACGAATTCGACCGTGTCCTTGTCCATGTCCTCCATCAGCAGCGCGCCGAGGTGCTGCAAGCGCGCCTCCGTGTACCGCATCGACGCCGGCGGATCGCCTTCCACCGAGCCGAAATTCCCCTGCCCCTCCACCAGCCTCTCCCGCATCGCCCAGCTTTGCGCCATGTGAACCAGCGTCGGGTAAATGGCCTGGTCGCCGTGCGGATGGTATTTGCCCATCGTCTCGCCGACGATCGCCGCGCACTTCACATGCGCCCGCGTGGGCAGCACGCCCAGTTCGTGCATCGCGTAGAGGATGCGGCGCTGCGAGGGCTTGAGACCGTCGCGCGCATCCGGCAGCGCGCGCGATACGATGACCGACATCGAATAATCCAGAAACGAGGTGGAGACCTCGTGTGCGATATCGACCTTTTCTACTTTTTCATTCTGCGTGTACACGGGCGGAAGAGGGGACAATCAGGGCGCGTTCAATCGCGCTGGCGCCCCGCGATTCTCGGGGCGCGTTTTCTTGAACTTATACTGGCACTTCAACTTGTCGGGGAGATTCCAATTTCCTACGCGGCGGCTTCGGCCGGGGCTTGGGCTTTCTTCGCGACGGGTCTCGGTTTCGGTCGTCCCGATTTGCGGGCGGCCTTCGCGGTTTCCTTCAGGCGTTCGTTGTAAGCAAGGCGGCGGCTGCGCTTTTGGACTTTATTATATTGTTTTCCCATAGGGTGAGCCCACCATCATAGGACGGTTGGCGCGGCCCCGGCAACGGTTTTAGCCATCCAATTTCAAAAAATGTTGTCATCCCGCCGGACCTCTGAAACCTTACCTCCCCCTTTCACCTTCCCTTATGGCCCTCCCGCCCGATGACAACGAGCCCGAACCTCTCGAAGAAGAGGAGGAGATTATTGAGGCCGGTTTCGATCCCTTGCTGTTCTGGGATCAATACCGGCAGGTCATCCTCGTGGTTGGCGGCATCATCCTCCTCGGGCTGATCGGCTTCGGCATTTACGAGTTCAAGCACACGCAATAAAGCGCCGGCGCCGGCGCGGCTCTGGCGCAGGCGGACACCGAGGACGCCTACCGCCAGGTCATCGAATCCTACCCCGGCACCACCGCAGCCGGCGATGCCGCGCTCCTCCTCTCCGGCACCCTGAGCGCCGAAAAGAAATACGACGACGCCCTCCAGGTGCTGCAGGACTTCCTGGACCGGAATCCAAACCACCCGCTCGCTTCAGCCGGCGACCTGAGCTATGCCGAAATCCTCGAAGCCCAAGGCAAGACGGACGAGGCTATCGCGAGATACGAGGAAGTATCCGCCAAATATCCGGAAAGCTTCGCCGCTCCGCTCGCAGCCATTGCCGAGGCGAATGTTCTCCAGACCCAGGGCAAGATCGAGGACGCGCGGCGGCTGTACGAGAATTTTATCGCCCAATTCCCCGATAGCATTTTCTCCCAGGAGGCGATGACCCAGATGCATCTGCTGCCGCCAGGCGCCTCACCGACTCCTGTCCCCCCGGGGTCGAACCCGGAAGGGCTTCCCGATCTGAATAATGCACTCCCAGCGGCGTCCGCTTCTGCCGCGCCGAGTGCGCCTGGCGCTTCCGCAGCCTCCCCTCATTAAACCAGCCTCGAATCATAGGACCCATGGGTTCTATGAGACTTATGGGTATTACGTCGCGGGACGCAGCATCATCGAGCCCCCACCCATATCCCGCTTCCGCCGCCTTACCTGTTCGGAGAGCGGCAATTCCTGCTGCTCCTCCTTTTGCTGGCCGATGATCAAATCGCCGTGAAATCTCCCGCCGCGATCGATCTTGATCGACTTGGCCGTGACCGCGCCCTCCAGCGTCCCGCCTTTGTTGATCGTCACTGAGTCCGCGAAAATCCGCGCCGATATCTTCCCGTTGATCTCAGCCGAGCCAACCCGCAATGGGCGCACGAATTCGACGTCCGCCCCCTTCTCGATGATCAATTGCCGCGCCGTAATCGACCCCAGCACACGCCCCTTCGTCCGCACGTGCGCCGTGGTCGAGCAGACCAGGTTGCCATTCACCTTCCCCTGCACCACCGCCGCCGCGCACGACACCTTCGGGCTCGCCAGTTCTCCGTTTTTCGTGACCGTGATCGTCCCGTGAGTCTCGATGCTCTTGCTGAAGCTCCCATCCACCTTGATGTCGCGAAAATCGAGATAATGCCCGCACTGCGAGCAACTGCCTGATTTCGCCAGCGAGCTGACCTTCAGCGAGGCGTGGCAATGCAGGCAATTGACCTGCCTGATCCTCTCCTTCTGGAACATCCGGCTCAGCCGGTCCAACATCCCGGGCCCTTCCGCCGCCGTGGGAGCATGGGATTCCGCCCGCTTCGCCAGTTCGATGTGTTTGCCGCACTTGCGGCAAAATGTACTCCTGGCGTGCTCGGATTCCTGCTGCGTCGCGCCGCAGAATGGGCACGCGATGGTAATTTTCGCGGGGCCCTTCGCCATCAGACGATTCGCCCTCCCGGTTAACGGGCCGCGGCCATCGCTTTGGGCTGCTCAGCTTGTCTCATCATATCCGGCTTCATCTGGGTGACCTTGTTCGGGGTCACCTCGGACTTGCCGACGAATGTGGCGCCCTCCTCGATTACGAGCCGGGCTGCCTTCAGGTCGCCGTGCAATTGCGCGTTCGCCTTCAGTTCGCAACGCTCATCGACCGTGATGTTTCCGTGGACCTTGCCGTATACCGTCACCGACTTGGTCTTGATCTCGCCGCGCAACTCGGCGTTTTGTCCCACGATCAGCACCCCGTTGGTCGAGGTGATTTCCCCCTCGACCTTCCCGTCCACGCTCAAATCGTGCTGGAATTTGATCGAGCCTTTGATTTCGACGTCGCTGGCCAGGGTGTTCCTGGGCGCGGTTGAATTTACTTCTGCCATAAATTGTTCTTTGGTGGCGCCGGGCGTGCCGGCTCGGTTTAGGTTGGGATCAGCCGCGCGTTCGTTAGGCGGCTGCATCGTTTTATTGAACACCAGTCACTATTAGGTGCAGTTCAGGCGGTGTCAACGATGCTTCGACCTCCGACGCCATTCTCACCGCCGGAAAATTCGAATTTCGAAGCTCGGAATTCGAAGAATCAGGCGCCTATGGCGCAACATATTGAATTTCAGGAAGTTACCTTCAATACACCCCGGCTCATTTCTTTCGAGTTTCGAGCTTCGAATTTCGAATTTCCCCCAGCTACGGGCCGGCATTGACCAATTCCTCTGCCGGATAAGTCCATATTTCGCTCAACGTCGGGTGATAATGCGGAATTTGGAGCAAGTCCCGAGCGGTCGCCCGGAAGTACATTGCCGCTGAGAGTTCATGGATCAGTTCGCTCGCATCGGGCCCCACCGCTGCTGCTCCCAGAATCTCGCACATATCGCTCCGGGCGATCAATTTCACGAAACCCGCCGTCTCGCCGATCACCTCCGCCTTGCCCAGATCGGCGAAGGCGTACTTGCCCACGGCGTACGATGCGCCGGCGGTCATCAACTCCCGCTCGGTGAAGCCGATCGACGCCACCTGCGGCTCCATGAACGCGACGAAGAGCTTCAGCCGGTAATCCATCGGCTCGAGCGGCTCCGCCGCCTCTTGCACGAGGCGCCTGGCGTTCCGCACTGCGACCTCCGCCTGCTGGACCGCGATGTGCACGATCTCGTGCGGGCCGGCCGCATCGCCGGCGGCAAAGATGTGCGGCGCATTCGTTTGCTGCGTAGCGGCGATGCTCAGGCGGCCGTGCTCGATCTTCACGCCCGCCGCCTCGAGTCCCAGCTTTTCGATATTCGGCACCCTGCCCAGGCCATAGACGATCTCCTCCGCCTCCACGGAGCGCTCCTCACCCTCGAATTGAAAGATCACGCGCTTCACCGCCCCGCTCCGCTCGACCCGCGTCAACGTGGTGCCGAGAAAAACGTGTACCCCGCGCGCTTCGAGCGCGCCGCTCGCGGCCATCGCCACGTCGCCATCCATATCCCGCAATACCTGTTTGCCGCGCTGCACGATCGTCACCTCGCTGCCGAGCGCGGAGTAGTAGTGCGCAAACTCGAGCGCAATCGGACCCGCCCCCAGCATGATTACCGATTTTGGGATGTGCGCGCTCTCCAGGACTGTGTCGCTGTCGAGAAACCCAGTCTCCTTCAGCCCCGGCACATTGACAATCTTTAGCTCCGATCCCGTCGCGATGAGGAAACTCTTCGCCCGCAACTGCCGCGAAACCTCACCCTGCACATCGAGCGTGTGCGCATCCACGAACTTCCCCCAGCCTCGCACCAATTCAAACCGCCCGCGCTCCAGTTCCAGCCGCCTGTGCCGCGCAAAATCCACAACGAGCCGCCGTTTCCGCTCGATAATCTCCTCCCCGCACACCGCCAAGTTCTCCGCCCGCAATCCAAATTCCGCCGCCCGCCGCAGCGTGAGGAAACGGTTGGCCGATTGGATGATGGCCTTGCTGGGCATGCAGCCGCGCAGGATGCACAGGCCGCCCATTTCGCGCGCGCCCTCCACCAGCGCCGTCTTCAGGCCCAGTTGCGCCCCCAGATTCGCCCCGGCGTAACCCCCGCTCCCACCGCCGATCACCACCAGGTCAAATGCGTCATCGCTCATCGCATACCGGCCGGCGCGGCGCCCACATCGAATACCTTCATCACCGTGTTATCGAAGACGATGTGCACGAATGGCGGCGCGCTGTGCGGCCTGATCCAGAGGATGTCCGCCATCGTGTTTTCCTTCTCCGGCAGCGGCTGGCCGAGAATTTGAACCGATTGCTCGAGGATTGTCCCGGGGTTCCCGGAGACCACGGTCGTCACGTCACGCTGCTTGCAAATTGCCTCCGCCTCGTTTGGATCGGCCGTGCTGAAGAACCGCGCTGTATCGACGATGCCAGGCAGGCTCTCGTGCGAGCTGCCCGCCACCGCGGGCCGGCCCGACCAATAGGCCAATTGCGGCGACCACCACCATGGCGCGAGGATGCCTCCCCACTCGCCATGTACCTTGATGTAATCAGCCGCCTGGCGCAGCCGCCGCTGGTCGTTCAATTGGGCTGTCGCCGCGTCCGCGTAGGTCTGGCTGAAGAGCATGTCGTCCCACTCGCGCGCCACCGGCCAGAGGCTCAGCAGAAAGAGCGTCCAGACCAGCCACTTCCGTTTGAAGAGCGAGAGCTGCCACGGCAGGCTCATCACATAGATCAGCGCGAAGAAATATCCCCAGCGCAATTCCGTCAGCGTGAGGCAAAAGGTGACCGCCAGCAGCGCCAGCAACAGCGTCGAGCGCTTTGTATCCCGCAGCCGCGCGATCAGCAGGATCGGCGCTGTCAGCAGCCCAAATCCCACCCAGCGGTACAGGATTGCGGAGAAAATATTCATCCCCTGGATATTCAGCCACTCGCTGTGCATCCCCCCCATTTCCTCGATCGTGGCCAGCCAGTTCCCGAGATAAGTCCGCATCGCGGCATCGTCGGGCTGGATGCCAAAGCACCGCGACAGAAATTGCCCGTCGAGCTGGTACAACCACTGCGGCTGCAACAGGTCGAATTGGCGGCCAAAGCTCATGATAAGATATCGCCCGTCCAGCCCGTAGGCCACTCCCAGGACCGCAAGGAGCACACCGAAACCCCACAACCGCTCCTTCACGAACAGCTTCGGCCGGTAAAAGATGAACTTGGTCGTGTAGATCACCAAAAACAGCACCAGCGGCTCATACAGCGAAACCCAAAGCGCCAGGCCCCAGGCCGCTCCGCTCACGATTCCCCAACTCACGCATGGCGCGCGAGCCATGATCAATTCCGCCCCGATTCCCACCGCAAGCAGGAAGATTTGCAGCGGGTGATGATCCGGCCTGCCGAGCGCGGTGCCATGCACGAGGATCGGGCTCAGCGATGCCAGCAGCAGCATCAACTTCCGGTATTGCTGGTTCAACTCTCGCGCCCACAGCGCGAGGAACGCCGTCGTCATCACGCCCAGCAGCGGCGCCGCCACCGCCCCCGCCATGTCGATGGAATCGACCATGAACGGCCTGAGCAGCAGCGCGATCGCCGCGATGAAATAATCCATCGGCGCCGTCGTGTGCGACCAGATCCCCTTCGGGTAATTCTCCCACAGGTGGTAATGCACGGCGCCCCATCCCTGGAGGATCTCCCGCACCCGCGTCATGCGCGCGTAGCAGTCTCCATCCTCGTAGAAAATCTGCCGCGGCGCACCGCCCGCCGCCGGGACGATGATCCTTTGGTAATTCGCGATCCGCGCAGCCGCCGTCAGCGCCAGGAAAAAGAGCACCCACAATATGCTGGATGCGCAAACCGGCGTGCGGTGCGAATGGAACGCCGTCGTATGGCTGCTATGGCCATGATTCTCCGCGGGTTGGGCTGCCGTCTCCGGCGTCCCAGCCTGTTCCGGGTTCAAGGGGGGATTGTCGGCTGGGCTGCTTTGCTCCTCGGTCACAGACCCATGAAGCTATGCGCCCGGCGAGCCGCTTGCACAGCCCAAAAAGGGAGAGCCGCTCCAGGTCTCGCCGGTCGCACCGGTCCCACGGGGCCAATTTTGTCCAGCCCGGCCGAATGGCTTGATAAGACGCCCTTGCGCCTGTATGCGCAACGGGTTCACCCTAATTCCCGCCTTACGGAATGACCGAAGCCCAAGTCATCAAGATGATGCGCGAACACCTTGAAAGCCAATTTCCCAAGGTCTGTTCGAACTGCAATCGCCGTTTCGAAACGCTTCGCGAATATATCAAGCTGACCAAGCGCATCGAGCCCCCCGTATCCTATGACGCCGAAATGGGCGACTGGAACCCAAAGCGCCCGCTCGGCACCGCCACGTATTCGAACTGTCCTTGCGGCAGCACGCTGGCGCTCAGCTCCCACGGCATGCCCGTCTTCCGGCTCTGGTCGCTGTACAACTGGGCCCGCGTCGAAACGCGCAAGCGCGGCGTCAACATGCAGCAATTGCTCATATACCTGCGCAACGAGATTCGCGACCAAATCCAGGCCGAGTCGGACCCGCCAAACCTTCCGGAAGAGCCCGGGGCGCCCTCCTGAACGCCTCTCCATATAGCCGCTATAAGTCCCATCGGCCCCGTTGGATTCAGCGGGGAAATGCTTGTGGCCCACCCCATTCCGGCGTAGATTGTTTGCTTACCTTTTTACCCGATTTCTTATGCCCAAAACGCCGCCGGATCCCGAGCAGCCCGATGATTCTTCCTCACCAAACCCAGATGTCCATTTAGCAGATTACGACGCCTCAAAAATAGACAAACTCGAGGGCCTCGCCGGCGTACGCCAGCGCCCGGGCATGTACATCGGGCCCACGGACGAGCGCGGCCTGCATCATTGCGTCTTCGAGGTGCTGGACAACTCGATTGACGAGCATCTCGCCGGCTACTGCGACCGCATCGAGGTGACCATCCACGTCGACGGCTCCTGCTCCATCAGGGACAACGGGCGCGGCATCCCGGTCGATATCCATCCCAAATTCAAGATTCCCGCCATCGAGCTGGTCCTCACCAATCTCCACGCCGGCGGCAAGTTCGGCCAGGGCGCGTACAAATATTCCGGCGGCCTTCACGGCGTCGGCGCGAAGTGCGTCAACGCGCTCTCCGACTGGTTCAAGGTCGAGGTCACGCGCGACGGCAAGGTCTACCACATGGCGTTCGAGCGCGGCGTCACGACGCAACAGCTCCACGTCATCGGCGAGGTGAAAAACAAAAAGCACACGGGCACGCTCATCACCTTCCTGCCCGATCCGACGATCTTCACCATCACCACGGAATTCGAATTCGCGAAGCTCTCCGCGCGGCTGCGCGAGCTTGCGTTCCTTAATCCCGGCCTCGAGATTCGCCTCGCCGACGATCGTGGCGACGCCGTAAGGCGCGAGACTTATCTTTACAAGCTCGGCATCGAGGAATTCATCCGCCAGCTCGGCGAAAACAAGCAACTCCTCCATCCAAAGGCCATCATCCTCGCCGGACGCCGCAAGGTTTCTTTCAAAGGCAAGGACGGCGTCGAGATGGAGGATGACATGATCGTCGATTGCGTTCTCCAGTACAACGACAGCTACAACGACCAGCTTCTCTTTTTCACCAACGCCATTCCCAATCCGGACGGTGGCACGCATTCGACCGGCTTTCGCACCGCGCTCACCCGCGCGATCAATCAATACGCGAAGCAAAACAATCTCGTGAAGGAAAAGGACCCGTCGATCAGCGGCGATGACGTGCGCGAAGGCCTCATCGCCGTCGTAACGGTCAAGCATCCGAACCCCAGCTTCGAATCGCAGACCAAGGTCAAGCTGGTCACGCCCGAGGTGGAAGGGATCGTTTCCTCGATCGTCTATGAGGGCCTGATGAATCACTTCGATCAGAATCCGCCCGTCGCCCGGCGCGTCGTGGACAAGAGCCTCAACGCCGCGCGCGCCCGCGAAGCCGCCCGCAAGGCCCGCGAGACCGTCCGCAAGAGCGGCCTCACCGGCGGCGGCCTCCCCGGCAAGCTGGCCGATTGCTCCGAGCGCGATCCCGAGCTGACAGAGCTTTACATCGTCGAGGGCGACTCCGCCGGCGGTTCCGCCAAACAGGGACGCGACCGCCGTTTCCAGGCGATCCTTCCCATTCGCGGCAAGCTCATCAACGTCGAGAAAGCGCGCCTGGACAAGGTCCTGCACAATCAGGAAATCCAGACGATGATCACCGCCATCGGCACCGGCATCGGTGGGGGCGACATGGAGGGATCGTTCAATATGGAGCGCCTCCGCTACGGACGCATCATAATCATGACCGATGCCGACGTGGACGGCTCGCACATCCGCACATTGTTGCTGACCTTCTTTTACCGCCAGATGCCGGAGCTGGTCCGCGCGGGTCGCATCTTCATCGCCCAACCGCCGCTTTACAGGATCAAGCGCAAGAAGCGCGAAGAATACGTCGATGACGACCTGGCGCTCAACCGCATCCTCATCGGCCTCGGCGCCGACGAAGTGCGCCTGAAGAATCTCGCCGATGGCCGCGAACTTACCGCCGCGCAACTCAAGGACATCCTGGACCTGCTGGAGAGACTCTCGAAATTCTCCGACGCGATCCGCCGCCACGGCGGCGATTTTGAGGATTACCTCGCCCGCCGCACGAATGGCAGCCTGCCGACTTATCTCGTCAAAATCCGCGACGGCAACGAGGAAAGCGTCCATTATTTTACCGCCGAGGAGGAGGTGCGAAAATTCGACGCGGAGAATCTCGATCTCAATCTCTTTGAGAACGAGCCGGATATCTTCGCCGCTGCCGCCACCAAGAAGGAAGGCCCGCGCCGCCGCGGCAGGCTGGTCGAGGTCCACGAGCATGGCGCGATCCAGAAGGTGATCACCGAGCTGGGCCGCAAGGGTCTCAAAATCGAGCATTACTCGGACAGCGACAAACCGATCTTCGAACTGATCGAAGGCGAGGGCGAAAACACCAGCGTCCATCCCCTCTTCTCGATCCCGCGCATCCTCGAGATGATCAAGGAAATCGGCCGCCGCGGAGTCACTGTCCAGCGTTTCAAGGGTCTTGGGGAAATGAACCCGAAGCAGCTCTTCGAGACCACGATGAACCCGGATCACCGCAAATTCCTCAAGGTGGATCTTAACGACCAGAACGTCGTGGAGGCGGACCGCATGTTCACCATCCTGATGGGCGACGTCGTCGAACCGCGCCGTCAGTTCATCGAGGACAACGCGCTCAACGTCCGGAACCTGGACGTCTGATGGGACAACCTCCGTCACGGCCATGCGAGTCCTCATCGTCGATGGCCACAGCGTCATCTTTGCGTGGCCGCGGATGCGCGCCATGCATGCCCGGCGCACCGCTCTGGCGCGCGACGCCATCATCAAGGCGCTGACCGAATATCAGGACGTCTCCGGCGTCCATGTCGTAGCCGTGTTCGACGGCAAAGGCGCGCGCGCGAATGAAGCCACCGAACCCGGCGGCATCCAGGTCTTCTATTCCGGCGTTGATCAAACGGCGGATGACATCATCGAGCGATTGGTCGCGAAATACGCCGGCCTCCATGACATCACGGTGGCAACCTCCGATCACCTTGAGCAAGTGACAGTCAACGCATTCGGCGCATCATTTCTATCCGCCGAAAGCCTTCCTGCCCTGCTCGACGAAGCCCGCCAAACCCTGGATCGGAACCTCAAAAAGCTCAAGAAGAGCTAGAGCATTTTAAGTAGAACTGTAGCCGCTCTTCCGGAGGGCCAAAGGCCCGTCCTCATAAAAGCCTGGGGCAACGCCCCAGGTAACTCCCCCCAGATCGGCCAAGCCCTGAAGGGGCGGTTCATTTCACGCGGCCACAGTTTTATTTAAAACGCCTTAAGTCGAGCAAATCACTCCGGCCTAAAAGCCGATGTAATTGATCTTCCACGGCTTCGGCTCGGATTCGTTGCCATCCACGTCGGTCGCTTTCAGGTACATATAGTACACTCCCGTCGCGCCCGGGGTGAATGTATAGTCAAATGACCAGTTATTCGATCCGGTCGCTGTCACCGCGTTGCTCGCGTAGCCATTATAGAGGACCTGGTAGGATATGGACCCGATTCCATCCTTCGCGCTCGCCGTGCCGGCAAAGTTGATGCTCGGATGGAGACTTGCGTCGATTGTGTAGTTATTCGAGGGCGAGGTGATCGTCAGCTTCGGCAGCGACTTTATTCCGTCCAGCCCGTAGTCCGCCGTGCCGGCGCCAAACTGCGGATTCGGATAAATCTGAAAATAGCCGCTCTCCGACCCCGGCTGAATGATGCCGATCCCGATGTTCTGCTTTTGCAAGGCGTAACCCGAGAACTCAACATATTGATTGAATGGTGAGTCCCAAAACTGCCCGGTCATCCATCCGTCGACCGGATAGATCTTGAAGCTCGGGGCGCCCGGCCCGTTATCCAGCGGCAAGGCAAGGTTGTTCGCGGTGAGAGTGAGATAAGCCCCGGTCAGGTAATTGCTCCCTGGCCCATATGCCTCAAAAACCCCGTTGCCTATGACATCCTGAAAATTCAATACCCGGACCATCGGAGGCGGCGGCGTGTAGAGGGAGCCCACGCCATATACATCTTCGGCGGTCAGTGTTTGTGGATTTAACAAGAGCCTGCCCGACAGGCATCCGCAACCGATTCCAAGACACCCTGCCATCCCGTCGGTGCCGTTGCTGAGTGGAGAAATATAAGTGGGAATCTGACCCCAGTCGGTCTGGATACTTCCGGCGCTAAAGCCCACCCCGTCCGAAAACTCTCCCACCAGATTCGTAAGCCCCTGTGGCGTGATCTTCATCTTCGCAATCCCATAATAGTTCAGCGCGGATAGCAAATTCG
The DNA here is from genome assembly GCA_049521415.1 of Chthoniobacteraceae bacterium. Lineage (GTDB taxonomy): Bacteria > Verrucomicrobiota > Verrucomicrobiia > Chthoniobacterales > Chthoniobacteraceae > DATAXI01. The sequence continues at coordinate 23,827 of JBEKOV010000015.1, read as the reverse complement.
TGTCGGAAGTGATGGCAAAATTATACAAACCCGCGTCTGGCGATGGGTATCCCTTCAGCGTGTAGGGGTCGCGCCGCGCTGTGACATTGAAATTCCCCGTCCCATCCAATACCAGGTTCCCGACGATCGAATCGACACCCATCGTATAATTTACCCCGAGGGTCTGATTGTGTGCCGTATAAGTATGATTGTAAGTCAACTGCGGCGTTAACTGCCCCGTGAAAAGATAATCTATTCTGCCTGTTGTGAATGACGAACTGAATAACCCGCTCTTCTCGACCGTCGTGAACAGAATGCCATTTGATCCGTCCGTGATTCCACCATAATCCCCATAGCTGATCGGCACCGCGGTGGAAACCACGCGAAATCCGACGTCGACATAATTCATCGCTGGATTTGCATCCAGGTAAGTCATCTGCGCCTTGGTATAACTCGCGTCGTGATCCCAGCCTCCGCCCGGTATGAAGCGCGTCGTATTCGACGTGAGTGGATTGGTCGTATCGGTCCATTGCGCCACGTCCCCTCCCATGTCCTCGCATCCAAAAGGGCTTCGCGAATGATGGAAGAAACCGACCGGTGTAAGATAATTCTGTATCGCGCTAAAACTGTCACTCTGCGTCACCGAATAGTCGCCGCTCACCACGATATTTGCCGCGTCGCTGGCGGACGTGGATAGATTACCCGGGGATTGCGTGTCGGTGCCCGTGGTCCACATATCGTAAGTACTCGAATTCGGGTTATAGTACGCCGCCTTGTACCATTGATTCAACATGGGTAACGAATAAGTCGCGCCGGGGTTCTTCATCTCCAATCCCATGGTCGTGTCCCCGTGCAAAGTATAGGCCCCGGTCTCGGTCGTGCCCGGCCCTTCCGGGGCAAGCGGCTGCCCGTTATCCAGCCAATTGCAAAAGCGCGCCGCGTCCAGCCAGCTCACCATCGCAATCGGGTTTCGCCCGTCCCCGATCACAGAGTAAGTGTATGGACCACCCACCCTTCCGGTCCGCAGGATTCCGGCAATGTTCAGGTCGGTCGCCATGCCGATTGTATAAAGACCGTAAGGGTCCTTCCGGGCCACCGCGTTCAGGAATGTCGTGTACTGGGAGACCGTGACGTCATCCCTGCCAATCGTGTAAATCTGCCCCACGCTCCCGCTTCCCGTCAGCGAATCCGGCAGATTACCCGGAGAGGCGATCTGCGCAAATTGGACATCGATCCGGACCTGCGGGATCGGCTTCGCCTCCAATCTCGCGGCCATTGCAATGAAGAGCAGCGTGAACAGCGCCGTACCGAGGAGAGAAGGCAACTTTTTCATAGGTCAATCCACCTCCCCCGGGCTGTAGCAATATATGCCCCGATTGGCAAGGCCAATGAGCGCCGGGCGGCAGGCAATCCACTCAGTGTACGCTCTCGCCCCGCGCCACGATCTTCTCCGGCGCCTTCTCCACGGGAATATTCGGCACTCCATCGATCCACACCGACCCCTCCGGCCGCGCCCATCGCACCGCATTCTTGAGCACCCGTTTCACATCCTCATTGTGATAAGTCGGGTACGTCTCGTGCCCCGGGCGGAAATAAACGATCTTGCCATTCCCCCGTTTCCACGTGCATCCCGAGCGGAACACCTCGCCTCCCTTGAACCATGAAATAAATATCTGCTCATCCGGCACGGGAATCCCGAACGGCTCGCCGTACATCTCCTCCTCCTCGATCTCGAAATACCGGTCGATTCCCTGCGCGATCGGGTGCCCCGGATTGCACACCCACACACGCTCCAGCTCCCCCGCCTCCCGCCAGCACAGGCTGCAACTGCTGCCCATCAGCGCCTTGAAAATCTTCGAGTAATGCCCCGAGTGCAGCACCAGCAGCCCCATCCCCTGCCATACCCGCGCCCTCACCCGCGCCACGATTGTATCGTCCACCTCCTCGTGCGCGCAATGCCCCCACCATGTCAGCACCTCCGTACGCGCCAGTACTTCCTCCGTCAGCCCGTGCTCCGCTTCCTGCAGCGTCGCCGTCCGCGCTTCGATGTCCGGCGCCTCGTTCAGCCCGTCCGCGATGCACTGGTGCATCCCGCACGGATAATGCCGCCGCACGATCTCATGCTTCCACTCATGCACATTCTCGCCCCACACGGTGACCTGCAATTTGTCGCTCATAGAAAATAGGCTGCCCGGTTTTCATCCCGAAGCCGCAAAACGTCAAATCTTCATCAAGCTTTCGCTTCAGCCACCCCCTTCGGCTCCTCTCTCCTCGATGCTCCATCGGCCAACATCCCCTTTGCCAGAATGGGCTTCGCCGCCTAATCATTTGACCTCCGTATTCGCCCCCCCTTACGGTTCCCTCACCCCTACCCTAAATGGCCAAAGTCTCCGTCCAGCATGTCTCGAAAATTTACACGGCGGAAAAGGGCCGCGAAGTCCTCGCCGTCCAGGACTTCACTCTGGATGTCAATGACCGCGAGTTCGTCGTCTTCGCCGGTCCGTCGGGCTGCGGAAAATCGACCACGCTGCGGTTGATCGCCGGCCTCGAGGAAATCTCCAGCGGCGACATCTACATCGGCGACAAGCGCGTCAACGACCTGCCGCCGAAGGATCGCGATATCGCCATGGTCTTCCGGAATTACGCGCTCTACCCACACATGACCGTGTATGACAACCTCGCCTTTGGCCTGAAGCTGCGGAAATTCCCGAAGCCCGAGATCAAGAAGCGCGTCAACGAGGCCGCCGGCATCCTTGGCATCGAGAAACATCTCAACAGCAAGCCGAAGCATCTCTCCGGCGGCGATCGCCAGCGCGTGGCCGTGGGCCGCGCCATTGCGCAGCAGCCGAAGGTTTTCCTCTTCGACGAGCCGCTCTCGAACCTGGACGCAAAGATGCGCCTCCAGATGCGCACGGAGATCATCAAGCTCCACCAGCGCCTTCAGGCCACAATGATTTACGTCACGCACGACCAGGTGGAGGCGATGACCATGGGCGATCGCATCGTGGTGATGAAGGACGGTCTCATCCAGCAGATCGACGCGCCCCTGCCGCTCTATCGCGCGCCTCAGAATCTTTTCGTCGCCGGTTTCCTCGGCAGCCCGCCCATGAATTTCATCCACGGCAATCTGCGCCAGGCCGGCGATGCGCTCGTCTTCAAGGAGGTGCGGGGGGGCGTGGTCGAGTTCAAGCTCACCGGTCGGCCCGAGGCCGCGGCGTACGCGGGGCGCGAGGTCGTCGCCGGCATCCGGCCCGAGCATATCCGGATCGTCACCGGCACGGAGCGGCCCGGCGGCCCGCGTTTCCAATGCCTTGTGGATATCGTCGAGCACATGGGCGCCGAGACCAACGTCCATCTCCAGACCGGGGCCCACACGCTCGTCTCCCGCACCGGGGCCGCCATCTCCAGCGACGAGATGGGCCACCGCATTCAATTCGAGATCGACCCCGCCACGATTCATCTCTTCGATCCCGAGACTACGCGGCGCATCGTCGCCTGACCGGCAATGTTCAGGATGATCCTGCTCATGACCCGCGGGATCGTTCTCGATTCCCGCTCCCGCCGCTGGGCAATGTTCATCCTCCTCATCGCCGCATTGCTGATGCTTTTTGCCGGCATGACCTTCCTCGCCGGCGTCCTCCCGATTCCATGGGGTTTTATCGTTTATTGGGGAATCTGCGCATGGCTCACCTTCGCCGCGCTGATGCTCGCCCTCTTTGACATGCTGCTCGTGCGCGCCGCCGCCCGGCGCGAGCGGCGCCAACTCGAGAAAAAGATCCTCGATCATCCACCGGACGATGAACACTGACCTGCTCCGCGGACGCGAGGCGATCGAGGCCCAGGAGCTGGCCACGCTCGCTCCCTATGCGCAGAAGTCCTGCGAAAGCGCGGGGCGCAAATACCGGGAGCCGCGTCATCCCTTCCGCACGGAGTACCAGCGCGATCGCGCCCGTATCATTCATTCGCGCGCATTCCGCCGGCTGGAGCACAAAACGCAGGTCTTCCTGAGCGGCACCGCGGATCACCTCCGCACCCGCCTCACCCACACGATCGAAGTCGCCTCGATCTCGCGCTCCATTGCCAGCGCCCTCGCGCTCAATGATGATCTTGCGGAGGCTATCGCGCTCGCGCACGACCTCGGCCACGCGCCATTCGGGCATTCTGGCGAATCGGAGTTGAATCGCCTCATGCGCGCCCACAGCGGCTTCAATCACAATCACCAGAGCCTGCGCATCGTCGAATTGCTTGAGAAAAAATATCCCGAATTTCCCGGCCTCAATTTGTCGTTCGAGGTCCTGGAGGGCCTGCACAAGCACGGCGCGCCCCCTCCGCCGCCCCGCTCCGGCAAGGCCGCCTCGGACATATCCGGCGTCTACCACCGCCCCACGCTCGAGGCCCAGATCGCCAATCTCGCCGACGAGATCACCTACTACTCGCACGATCTCGACGATGGCCTCGACGCCCGCCTCATCGATGCCGATCAGCTCGCCAGCCTCGAGGTCTGGCGGCACAGTTACGACGAGGTCCGGGGCGACTTCCCCCGCCTCTCCGGTCCCGAACTGCACGGCTACGTCATCCGCTGCATCATCGACCGCCAGGTCCAGGACGTCATTTCGAACAGCGCGCGCGCCATCGCCGCGAGCCGCGTCCGCACCGTCGATGACGTGCGCCGCCATCGCCGCCCATTGATCTGCTACAGCCCGCAATTGCGCGCCGCCAATCGCGAATTGCGCAAATTCCTCTACGCAAATCTCTACTACCATCCGGACGTCGCCGTCATCAATCGCCGCGCCGCCCGCATGCTGCGCGACTTGTTCATCGCCTGCGTGAATAACCCGTCGCTCCTCGGCCGCAACACCGCCCGCCGCATCCGCCGCGAAGGCCTGGAGCGCTCCGTCTGCGATTACCTCTCCGGCATGACCGATGGCTACCTGCTCAACGAATTCGCCCGCGTCTGCGACCCCGCCGGCGCGGCGTGAGACGCCCTCTACCCTTCGAACAACTCCGGGTCCGCCGCCTTGCCCGGCGGCTTGAGCCCCAGCTTCTGATAGGCCCGCGGCATCGCCACACGGCCTTGCGCCGTCCGCTTGAGATATCCCTGCATGATCAGGTAGGGCTCGTGAACGTCCTCCAGCGTCCCGGCGTCCTCGCCCACGGCCACGGCGAGCGAATTCAATCCCACCGGCCCGCCGTCGAATTTCACAATCACCGCCTCGATGATCCGCTTGTCCATTTCGTCGAACCCATCCGAGTCGATCTCGAGCATCGCCAGCGCTCCGTCGGCGACGACCCGCGCGATGGACTTGAATCCCTTCACCTGCGCGTAATCGCGCACCCATTTCAGCAGCATATTCGCGACGCGCGGCGTCCCCCGCGACCTCGCCGCAATTTCGAGCGCTCCCTCCGCGTCAATCTCGATGCCGAGCAGCCCCGCCGTCCGCTGCAAGATCTGCCGCAGCTCCTCGATGGAGTAATAATCCAGCCGGCAGTGCATCCCGAAGCGCGACCGCAGCGGCGCGGAGATCATCCCGGAGCGCGTCGTCGCGCCGATGAGCGTGAACTTCGGCAAATTCAGCCGCACGCTACGCGCGTTCGGCCCTTGGTCGATGATGATATCCAGCTTGAAGTCCTCCATTGCCGGATAGAGGTACTCCTCGATCGCCGGCTGGAGCCGGTGAATCTCGTCGATGAAAAGAATGTCCCCCCGCTCAATGGTCGTCAGCAATCCGGCCAGGTCGCCGGCCTTCTCGATCGTCGGTCCGCTGGTGCATTTGATGTTCACTCCCACCGAGTGCGCGATGATGTAAGCCAGCGTCGTCTTGCCCAGGCCCGGCGGCCCGCTGAGCAGGATGTGATCGATCACGTCGCCCCGCTGCCTCGCCGCCTCGACCATCAACTCCAGCCGCTCCCGCACCTTCGCCTGTCCGCTGAACTCGCCGAACACCGGCGGCCTTAGCGACACGTCAAACGGCGTGTCCGGCGCCTCCGCGGCTTCCCGGGCGAATGATGATTGCGGCACGCCCTATTCGTCCGCGTCCGGGCCGCCCTTGGCAAACCCGAAACGCGCCTTCAGGTGTTTTCCTCGCGCTCCCCATCCTCCATGTGCGAGGCCTCGAGCATCTGGTCGTGTACCGCCTCCTCGATCCCCTCGGATACGAGTTCCTCGATCACATTATCCTCGCCGTCCAGCAGGTTCTCGACGTGATGCCCGCTGTCGGTCGCCGTCATGTCCCTTTCTGATATCGATTGCGGCATCTGGTCCACCTCGTCGTCCCAGCTCGCAGGGTGGCCGCCGTGCAATTCCTGCTTCGCCTGCTGCCAGTCCGCCTCGTTGTAATCCTTCCGCCCGTCGATCTGCGCCAGCTCCCGCGCCCGCTGTCTTACCAACTCCGGCGAGGGCACCCCCATCCCCTCCGCGTGAACCACGATCTTCGCGTACGGCGGTCGGCTCGTATTCATGCTAAAAAACCTAAGCCTCTCCTCCCATCAATCAAGCCCAATTTCGGCACGAAATCTGCATCCTCCACACAGTCGATGAAGAGTTTGAAATTCAGCGGACGGGAGACCTCCATCCTCCGGGCCATCGATTTCGCCACCGGCACCATTGGCGCGGAGATTCTCGTCAAAACCAGGATCGAAGCGCAGGACGCCCTCGATATCCTCAACGCCCTGCTCGACGCCGGTTTTATCGAGACCAACCCCCCTCGCCAGGAGGCGGTCGAACTCAAGGCCTTTTACCACACGGTTTTCGAAGTCAATCCCGCCTACATCCACGAGCTGAGAAAGTCCTTTATTCGCTCGTAGCCAGACGGTTACTCCCCGCCAAACACCTGCCGGATCACATCCTCGATCGGCGGCTCCTGCACGCTGATGTCTCGCACCAGGCACCGCCCCAGGATTTCCCGGCAGGTCGCCGCCACCTGTGCCCGCGGCACCTTCAGTTGCACCGATTCCGGCGTCGCCTCGACCACCTCTCCAAATTCGCGAAAATCCCGCCCCTCCGCCCGATCCTCGAAGACCAGGCTCACGAGCTTGTATGTCGCGAACCGATCAATAATCGCCTCCAGCGGCCCGTCGTAGCAGATCCGCCCGTGATCGATGATGATCACCCGCTCGCATAGCTCCTCGATGTCCTGCATGTAATGGCTCGTCAGCATCGTGGTGATGCGATTCTCGGTGCTGTAGAGCCGCAGGAAATCCCTCACCTTCTTCTGGCTGGTCACGTCCAGGCCAATGGTTGGCTCATCGAGGAATAGCACGCGCGGGCTGTGGAGCAGCGCCGCAATCAGCTCCATCTTCATCCGCTCCCCCAGCGACAGCTCGCGCACCATGACGTTCAGCTTCCCTGCCACGTCCAGCAATTCCGACATTCCGCCGACGATCTTCTCGAATTTGGCCCGCTCAATGCCATAAATCGCACGATTCAGCTCCAGCGATTCCCGCGCCGGCAGGTCCCACCAGAGCGCGTTCTTTTGTCCCATCAGCAGGGCAATTTGTCTCTTCATCTCGTCCTTCCGCTCCCATGGCGTAAATCCCAGCACGCTCGCCTTGCCGCTCGTCGGGTTCAGCAGCCCGGAGAGCATCTTCAGCACCGTCGTCTTCCCGGCCCCGTTCGGCCCGAGGAATCCGACCAGTTCCCCCTCCTCGATCCGGAAACTCACCCCGTCCGCCGCGCGGGTCTCGTCATATTTCCGCGCGCCCAGCCCCTTTATCGCCCCCAGCAGCCCCGGCTCCTTCCGGTAGGTCCGGTAGATTTTGGTGAGCTTTTCGGCCGCGATCATCGCCCCATCTGGATACGGGAACAGGCGACTCCATGGGAAGGGGCAATTTTACGTCGGGATTATGCACTTGACAAAACAGCAGGTTTTCGGTAGATTTCCCTCATGCAAGCGGAAAACCAACTCCCCGAGGACTTAACTCTCGATAATATACTCGCCAATTTCGCCACGGACGAGCAGGCCCGGAAATATCTGGAAACGTGGCTCTGGCCGAACGGCCCGACCTGCCCCCGGTGCAAGTCGAATGACCCTGCGCGGGTCTATGCGATGAAAGCCGCCAGCGTCCGCCCCGGCCTGTTCAACTGCAAGGGTTGTCGTCGCCAATTCACAGTGACCGTGGGAACGATTTTCGAGGACTCTCACATCCCCCTGCGCAAGTGGCTCGTGGCATGGTATCTCCTCTGCTCATCGAAAAAGGGCATGAGCAGCCTGCAAATGCAGCGCATACTCGGCTTGGGCAGCTACAAGACCGCGCTTTTTATGACGCATCGGATTCGCCATGCTCTGCGCGATCAGAGTTTCAGCCAGAAGCTCTCCGGCGACATCGAGGTTGATGAAACCTACGTGGGAGGCAGAACGACCGGCGGCAAGACGGGGCGTGGCACCGGCAAAACGCCAGTGGTGGCGCTTGTCCAACGGAACGGCGATGCGCGGAGCATGGTAATGAACCGCGTGACCGGCAAAAATCTAAAGCAGGCAATTCGGGACAACGTGCTGGTTTGTTCGAACGTTCACACCGACGATTTTGCGTCATACACCGGGCTGGGTCCGAAATTCGAGCACCGCACCGTCAAGCACAGCATCAAGGAATACGCGCGGAGGGAGAAAGACACGGTGGTGCATACGAACACCGTCGAATGCTTCTTTTCTCTCCTCAAGCGTGGCGTGATAGGGACATTCCATCAGGTGTCAAAGCAGCATCTTCCGCTGTATCTCGCGGAATTCGATCATCGCTGGAATCACCGCAAGGTTTCCGATGGAGAGCGCACCGTTGCGGGCATTGTGAAGGCACGCGGAAAGCGACTCACATACAGGGCGATAAAGGGCAGATAAGGCTTCCATTAGGGGCGGTGATTTTATAGCCCTTTGGAAGTTCTGCCCTACCTTGAGCGCACCCGATCCTATCCCTGAAGCCGCGAAGGTACTTGTCACCAAATCATCTGCGGCACTTTCCCAACTTGAGACTGCAATCGGGATTTGGTTTGAGGAAGGAGACCCGGTTTCGGTTCACACTCTGGCGGTGGCGGCGCATGATTGTTTCTCCGCCTTAGTCGAGCACAAAACCAAGGTGAAATCCCTCATCAAGCAGCACTTAAAGACACAATCCAGCGAATACAACCGGCGCATCAAGGTTCCCCGAAACTTTTTCGTGCACGGATTCAATGAATTCAAAGGCACTCTGGTTCACATTCCGGTTTTCACGGATATGCTCATGCTGGACTCGGCTTGGTGCTACCAAAAGCTACAGCCCCAGCATCCAAGAGCCCTAATCGAGATGTTCGCTTTCAGGGTCTTCGGCGAGAAGCCTGACCTTCTCTCCGAAGAGGCGAAGCCACATTTTGCGGAACTTTTTAAAATGGAGCCCTTTAATTGCGCTACCAGGAGTCAGTTTTTCGAAAAGAATTTCGCCATGTTTGCGAAGAACTTTGGATGGGGGCCGATTCACCGCATTGCGTCTTAATTCTGTTTGAGTTGGTGGTTTTTTGTTCATAAAGCGACAAGAGAGGTGCTACGTTGCTTCCGTGCCAAAAAAGCCACACAAGGCCAAAGCCCGTCTAAAATCTGGCGGCATTGACCTGTCCGAATTGCGGCGCGAGGACCATGGCCGAGTCCCGCAAGAGACGATGGGTCGGAGCCTGCGAGCGGCAATAGTGCCCCAAAAGGCAGATACCGACGGAAAGTAAAAGCAGCCTGCTCAGGCTGACTCACAAGCCACCCCATTTGTTTTGTGAACGGGCCAGTCCCGTTTTACGTAGCCGCGCGGTGTAAGGGGCGCGATTCCTGCTCCCCCTTTTTTTCTGAATTTGCGAAGACGCATGCACCTTCCCTGCCATCCGTCCAGGTTGCGCCGGATGCCGGAGGCACTCCCCTGCCTGGAAGGGTCACCCCGTGGCCTCGTGCGGGATGGACTTGGCATCTTCGCATGCTACGTTATCCTGCGTATCGCACCCGGCTGCCTGGCCCGGGTGCGGCGTACCCCCCCATGTCAGCATTCATGAGCCGCCGCCTCATCCGCTCATGGTCGCCTTTTGCGACGGGGATGCTTCTCCTCTTTGCCCCGCTGGCCTGGGCCTTCGCCACCCCGGACGACGACATGGACAACGGCGACCCCTACCAGACAGAGGCGGCGTTCATTTGTAATTTCGCGAAATTCGTGGACTGGCCCGCCCACAAGTTCACCGAGCCGGATTCCCCACTGGTGATTGGCATCGTCGGCACCGACCCCTTTGGCGGCCTGCTCGAGGAAGCCGCCGAGGACAAACGCATCAACGAGCGCACCGTAACCGTCGTCCATATCGAGAGCATGCAGGAATTGCGAAAGTGCCACATCCTCTATGTCAGCCGCTCGGAAGACGACCGCCTGGGGTCCATTCTTTCGGAAGTCCATGGCGATAATGTCCTTACCGTCGGAGATTCGGAGCGGTTTATCGCTCGCGGGGGCATGATCAATTTCGTTACGGTTGGAAATGCGGTGCGTTTCCAGATTAATGACGCCGCCGCGCGCCACGCCGGGCTTAAAATCAGCTCCAAACTTCAGCAACTCGCCGTCCCCTTGAGCCGGTGACCCTTCCATGATCTGGTTTCCTCGCAATATCCCGATCCGCCGAAAGCTGACCCTTGTGGTGCTCGCCTCCTCCACGGCCGCCCTTCTGGTCGCCAGCACCGCGCTGTTCGCCTTCCAGGTCTACACGTTCCGGCAGACTTTCATGCGCGATCTCGCGTCGGACGCCGAAATCATTTCCTCCAATACCACGGCGGCGATCACATTCTCCGATAAGGACGCCGCCCGGGACATCCTGGCCAGCCTCCGGGTGACGCAGCACGTCGAGAGCGCATTCATCATGTTGCATAGCGGCAGGATTTTTGCGCAATTCGGCAAGGATCCCTCCGCGGTGCCGATCACGGAATACCCGGCGGTTACCGGCTTCCGGTTCAATGGCGGCGACCTGCTCCAGACGCAGTTGATCCAGCTCGATGGCGAGACGATCGCCACGCTCTACCTGCGCTCCGATTACCGGCGCGTATATACGGACCTGCTTCACCTCTACTTGATTGCGCTCGCGGCCGTGCTGGCGCTCTCCTCGGGCATCGCATTCGCCATCTCCTCGCAGCTTCAGCGTGTCATCTCCCTCCCGATTCAAAAGCTGGCCGAGACCGCGGGCGCTATCGCCGCCAAGGGAGATTACTCCGTGCGCGCCGAGAAGATGGAGGCCGACGAGATCGGCGCATTCACCGACACGTTCAATTACATGCTGGATCAGATTCAGTGCCAGGACGCCGCTCTCCAGGCCATCCAGAACACCCTCGAGCATCAGGTCACGGAGCTCCAGCACGAGATCGCCGAGCGCAAACGCGCCGAGGAGGAAATCAAAGCCCTTCACAGCCAACTGGTCGAAGCTTCGCGCCACGCCGGCATGGCCGAGGTGGCCACCGGCGTGCTGCACAATGTCGGCAACGTCCTCAACAGCGTGAACGTCTCCTCCACCCTCCTTTCGGACCGGCTGCGGAAATCCAAGGCGTTAAACGTGGCCCGCGCGGCGGAAATGCTGCTCGAGCGCAATGGCGACCTTGCCCGCTGGCTCACGGAGGACGAGAAGGGCCGCATGCTCCCTTCCTATCTCCTCGACCTGGGCAGGCATCTCTCGGGCGAGCACGCGGAGATGACCGCCGAGCTGGAGTTGCTGGTGAAAAACGTCGAGCACATCAAGGAAATCGTCGCCATGCAGCAGAGTCTCGCGAAGGTCTCCGGCTTCACCGAGGCGCTCCCGCTCGAGAAGCTGGTCGAGGATGCCGTCCAGATGAACGCTGCCGCCTTCGAGCGCCACCACGTCAAAGTCGTCCGCAATTACGAGCAGGTCCCCGTTGTGCGCGTGGACAAGCACAAGGTGCTTCAAATCCTCGTAAATCTCCTCCGCAATGCCAAATACGCCATGGATGGCAGCACGGAACGGCGGCTGGAGCTGAACATCCGGCGCACCGGCGAAGGAATGGTCAGGGTGACCGTGCGCGACACCGGCTGCGGCATCCCCGCGGACAACCTGACGCGCATATTTTCCCACGGCTTTACCACCAAGAGGGATGGCCATGGCTTCGGCCTCCACAGCGGCGCGCTTGCGGCAAAGGAGATGGGCGGCATCCTTACTGCTGAAAGCGAGGGCTTGGGCCGTGGGGCCACCTTTAGCCTCGACCTGCCCATTGCAGAAACGATTCCCGTATGAGCCTCTTGCAGAATAATCGCATCCTGGTGGTTGACGACAACCTGGCGATCCATGCCGATTTCAAGAAGATCCTCCACGGAGGGGCCGGTCACAGCGAGCAACTCGACTCCGCCGAGGCGATCCTCTTTGGCGACGAAATGAGCCCGCCGAACGAAATCCAGGAGTTCGAGATCGACTCCGCCATGCAGGGCCGCGAGGGACTGGCCATGCTCCACCAGGCAATGGAAGCCGGGCGGCCCTACGCGATGGCCTTTGTGGACGTCCGCATGCCCCCGGGCTGGGATGGGATCGAGACGGTAGCCCGCATGTGGGAGGCGCAACCGGACCTGCAGGTGGTGATTTGCACCGCCTACTCGGATTACTCGTGGGAGGACATGATGCGGCGGTTCGGACACTCGGAGAATCTGCTGATCCTCAAGAAGCCGTTCGATAACGTCGAGGTGCTGCAACTGGCCCACGCGTTGACCCGGAAGTGGCAGGTCACAAGGCAGGCCGCCCTTCGCATCGAGGAAATGGATGTCATGGTCCGCCAGCGGACCCGCGAATTGCAGACCGCGCACGACCGGTTGCACAGCTCCGAGGAGCGCTTCTCGAAGGCGTTTTATGCGAGCCCGATCGGCAAGGCCATCCTCTCTCTCGACGGTGGCTGCTTCGCCGACGCCAACGACGCATTCCAACGCATGACCGGCTACGGTCGCGAACAATTGATTGGCCGCACCGCCGCCGAACTGAACCTGTGCCCGGACCTGGAGACACGCGCATGGCCGCTACTCCAGGAGCAGCGCAGCGTCCGCAACATCGAGTGCGTGGTGACTTCAAACACGGGCGAATCGCGGCAGGCCATCATTTCCCTCGAACTCCTCAGCCTCGCCGGCCAGCCGCACGTGCTGGTAATCGCCGAGGACCTGACGGACAAGCGCAAGCTCGAAGCGGAACTGCGTCAGGCGCAAAAAATGGAAGCCGTCGGCCAGCTCGCCGCCGGCGTCGCGCACGATTTCAACAACATCCTGACCGTCATCCAGGGCCATGCCAGTCTGCAGCTCGGCGTGAACAATATGGGCAAGGACGTGGCTGACTCCTTTCAGCATATCTCGTCTGCCGCGGAGCGGGCGGCCAATCTCACACGCCAGTTGCTTGCGTTCAGCCGCAAACAGGTGATGCAGCCAAAGCGGCTCGATCTCAACGGGCTCGTCCGCCAGATCGGCACGGTCCTGCCGCGCCTCATCGGCGAGCACATCCGCCTGGTCACCGATCTCGCTCCGGAGCTGCCGGACGTTTTCGCGGACGATTGCAACATGGAACAGATTATCCTGAACCTTTCCGTCAATGCCCGCGACGCGATGCCTTCCGGCGGCACGCTCACCCTCCTCACCGAGAATGTCGTCGTCGATGACAGTCACCTCCGAATTGTGCCGGAGGCCGTGACCGGCCATTACGTCTGCCTCAGCGTGCGCGATACCGGCGTCGGCATGGATCTCCAGACGCGCAACCGCATTTTCGAGCCGTTCTTCACCACCAAGGAGGTCGGCAAAGGCACCGGCATGGGGCTCGCGACCGTCTATGGCATCGTCAAGCAGCACGACGGCTGGCTGGAGGTCGAGAGCGAGACCGGCCAGGGCACGACCTTCAAGGTCTATCTGCCGGTTTGCAAGGAAGGCGTCGAGTCGGAGTCCCGCGTCGTTCAATTCACCCCGCACCAGCTTGGCGACGGACGTACCGTCCTGGTGGTCGAGGACGACCCGTCGGTCCGCGGCCTGGTCAAGGAAATCCTCGTCCACCATCAATACCATGTGATTGAGGCTGGCGACGGCGAAGAAGCGCTCGCCCTCGCACAGGAATACAGTGAAGAAATTGCGCTGCTCCTCACCGACATGGTAATGCCCCGCGGCATCACCGGGCGCGACCTCGCCGTACGCCTGCTGGCGGATCACCCTGATCTGAAGGTCATCTACACCAGCGGCTACAGCGCGGAGCTCTTCGACGGCAATCTCGCCCTCGAGGAAGGCATCAATTACCTGCCCAAACCATACACCTCCTCGATGCTCGCGCGCATCCTCGGCGGAGCGCTCGATATCGCGCCCGAGGCAAAGGTCGCGCCCTAGGGCCTGTTAACGTAAGTTACTTTTTCTGCGAGACCGCGAGCGCGACGGAATCAGGAATCGGGAATGTCACCGTATTGGCGGGCGCATCGCTGCCATCCTTCTTCCTCGGCACCACGAGACCGGCCGAGACGATCAGCTTCGTCGCCTCCTCGATGGATAGAGAACTGTCCATTACCCGCGACGAGTCGACGACGATCACAAGGCCCGTCATCGGGTTCGGAGCGGTCGGGATGACGACCGTGATCATGTCCATTCGCAGCCGCTCGTCGTGGAATTGCCCCGTCACGAATCCGATCAGCTTGCAGCCGGGGCTCGGATATTCGACGTACACGACCCGCTTGAATCCCGACCCGCTATTGAATGTCTTCACCGAGTCGATGATCTGCTTGACCCCGGCGTAGATCGTCGCCGCCAGCGGGATGCGCAGCACCAGCCGCTCGAACCCGAGCAGCAGCCGCTGCCCGAGGACGTTCGTGGCCATGAATCCCAGCCCCATCAGGATCAACAGCGTGACGAGAAAGGGCAGGCCCGGGATTGGTTTCCCAAACATTTTGTCCAACGCCGGCTCGCTGATGTCGTTGATCAGCTTGTAGGCGATGTTGAGCACGTCAAACGTCACGATCAGCGGGATCGCCGCGAGAATCCCCGCCAGCAGCTTGTTGCGCAGAGTGACCAGGACCGCCCTCCAATTAATCGGAGTGCGTTCCTTCCTTACAGATGGACCGGGATCGAGAGACATCTCGGTCAGTCTATAATTGCGCGCGGAAAAAGAAAAGCGCCCGTTCTCGCGGGCGCTTTTGCTTCAATTCGCCGGCCATTAGATCGGCGGCGAGTTGCTGTTTGGCGGATTCCTGCCGCTCGTATTCACCGGGTGGCCCGTCAGAGCCATCTGCTGGTGCACCTCGCGGTCGCCCGGAGCCGGTCCGAACAGCGGACGCTCCCCGCGCGCAGCCTCATAGACGATGGCTGGCGAATGGACGGTCGTCCGGGCAATTCTCTTGCTCTCCATCCACGTGTCGCTGGCGATTCGCTTGCTGTCCCTCCAGCTCTCTCTGGTCAGATGACGCGTTCCGTTCTCGAACTTCTCCATCGTGGTTTCCTGCCGCGGCGAAGAACTCGACTCGTCCCGGGTGGACGCCGCCTGCACACCGCCAACGGCCGTGATAAGGCCAATGGCCGACGCAATGACAACTCTTGTAGTACTTTTCATGGGATACCTCCTTTTAAAATCATTTCGGATATGGCTTGACCGTGGGTCTCCGTACTTGGGCGTACGCGGTAAATTCGAATTTTCCCGGCCATCCCTCCGTCGCTTGCTTTATTGCATTCACACGCGAATCCAGTATTCGCTACCTCCCGATGTCCGTTTACCTCCGCGCGCTCCGATACTTCCGGCCCTTCCTGGGGAAAAGCGTGCTGGGCGCCGTTCTGATGCTGGTGGGCATCGCCCTCAATCTCCTCAAGCCCTGGCCGTTCGGGATTATCGTCGATCAAATCCTCACGCCCTATCAGAAGGGACAACCGGCCAGCGCCGGTCTGACCCACTGGTTCGGGCCGATGCCGCCGGCGCGGATGATCCTTTGGCTCTGCGTGGCCATTGTGGCGATCAACTTTTTCTCCGGCCTCCTGAATCTCGCCACGAACATGATTTTCGTCCGGGTGGGTCTCCAGGGGTTGCTCGGGCTGCGCACGGAACTCTACGCCTGCTTGCAGGCATTGCCGCTCAAGTACCACGACGCGCGCCGCAGCACCGACTCCACTTTCCGCGTGGCGTACGATTCCCAGGCGATCCAGAGCGTCTACAACAAGGGCTCTTTCATTCTTTCTTCGGTCATCACGCTCGCGGGCACGCTATTCATGATGCTGCGGATGGATCGGGAGTTGACCTTCGTCGCCCTCGCCATCGTGCCGCTGATGGCGCTGGCCATTTATATCTACGCAAAGCGCATCCGCAACGAATCGACGACGATCCAGGAGCGCGAGAGCGACGTGCTTTCCGTCGCGCAGGAAGGGCTCAGCTCGATCCGCATGGTCCACGCTTTCGGGCGCGAGGACTACGAGGTCGCTCAATTCCGCGCGCGCGCCCGCCACTCGCTCGAGGCGAACATGCGGTTCACCGGCACGCAAATGAAGAGTTCGCTCCTGGTCGGCACGCTCATGGCCCTCGGTACGGCCGCGATGTATTACCTCGGGTCGATCCACGTCCTCCATTCCACGCTCTCCCTGGGCGCGCTGACAATTCTCTCCTCCTATCTCATCTCGCTCTATCAACCGCTTGAGGCTCTCACTTACACCACATGGGCGCTCGAGGGCGCCGCCGCGGGCGCGCAGCGCTGCTTCGAGGTGCTCGACCACGTCGACGACGTCAAGGACGCTCCCGGCGCGAAGGAAATCACCGGCACGCGCGGCGAACTGACATTCGAGAATGTCGATTTCGGCTATGATTCGACCCGCCTGATCCTCGAGGGCATCAATTTGGATGTCGGCGCCGGTCAGACTGTGGCCTTCGTCGGCGGGACCGGCGCCGGCAAGAGCACGCTGCTGGCCCTCGTGCCGCGATTTTACGATCCGACTCGCGGACAGGTTTTGCTGGACGGCCAGGATTTGCGCGGCATTACCAGGAAGTCGCTGCGCCGCCAGATTTCCATCGTCCTGCAGGACACGCTCCTCTTCTCAACGACCATCCGCGAAAATATTGCCTACGGCAGACCCGAGGCGAGCGAGGAGCAAATCATCGAGGCGGCAATGCGCGCGCAGGCTCACGATTTCATCATGCGGATGGCGGACGGCTATTCCGCGCAGGTCGGCGAGCGCGGCGGCCACTTGAGCGTGGGACAGCGTCAGCGCATCGGGATCGCCCGCGCATTCCTGAAGAACGCCCCCATTCTTCTGCTCGACGAGCCGACCAGCGCGCTCGACTCCACCACCGAGGCCGCCATCATGGAGACCATCGCCGAGTTGATGAAAGGCCGCACCGCTCTCCTCATCACCCACCGGATCGCGACCATTCATCACATGAGCAAGATCGTCGTCCTGCGCGACGGGCGCATCGCGGAAGTGGGGACAGGGCCGGAAATGGTGGCCTGCGGCGGTGTTTACGCGGACCTCTACCGATCGGCAAACCTCGCATGAGCAACGTCAACTCCACCCGCATGGTCGAACACGACTGGTGGCCCCAGCCCATCCCGCCCAATGTCTCGTGGGGCGAGGGCTTCTACTGCGAATCGGCCCAGATTTTCCGGCGCCTGCAAAGCGCGAAGGAAAATGCGCTCGTCCTTGGAAAACATGTCTCCTGCTATGCCGGCTGCTCGTTTTCATTGGGGCTGGAGGCGACGTGCTCGGTCGGGGATTTTACGCTGCTCAATGGAGTGCTCGTCATGGCGGAAGAGCGGATCGAGATCGGCTCGTATTGTCTGATGTCGTGGAACGTCGGCATCGCCGACTCCGATTTTCATCCGCTCGATCCGGCCCTGCGAATGCAGGATGCGCTCGCCCTCGCGCAATACTATGAGGAGCGGCCACCGCGCCCGCGACTCCGCACGGCCCCGGTGCGCATCCGCGACAACGTATGGGTCGGCATGGGGGCCGTCATTTTGAAAGGCGTGGAAATCGGCGAAAACTCCGTCGTCGCGGCGGGAGCGATCGTCACAAAGAGCGTCCCGCCAAACGTGGTCGTCGCCGGCAATCCGGCCGTCGTGGTGAAGAAACTTGATGGCAAATGAAACGCAAGCGCATTGTCGTCATGGGCTTTACCGCGAGTTGCCCGATTGCCGGTGTGATCTGGCAGCACGTCCATTACATCGTCGGTTTGCAAAGGCTCGGCCACGACGTCTACTACATCGAGGATTCCGAGCGGTTCCCCTACAATCCTGTCACCTTCGAAGTCACCGACGACTACTCATACGCCGCCGGCATTCTCGACCGGCTCGCCCGCGAGTACGGCTTTGAAAATCGCTGGAGCTATTGCGCGCGTTATCTGCCGGACACACCTTGCGCGGGCATGCCGCTCAGCCGCGTGCGCGATCTCTACCGCGAAGCCGACGCGATCCTGAACGTCTGCGGCTCGCAGGAATTCAACGAGGACCTGCTCAAGAGCGGGCGCATCCTCTATGTCGAGAGCGATCCGGGAGTCGAGCAGATCAAAGTGGATAAGGGAGATGCCGCGACCGTCGAGTATCTCAAGGCCCACCGCGCCCTGTTTACCTTCGGCGAAGACGTGGGATCGGAATTCTTCCCCGTCCCGCTGCACGGTTTCCAATGGCTCCCGACTCGTCAGCCCGTGGTCACCGACTTTTGGCACACGGACGCGCCGCCGCGCGACGGCGCGGTATTCACCTCGGTCGCGAATTGGAATACGAGCGGCAAAAAAGATATCGAATGGCGCGGCGAAAAATATCTCTGGAGCAAGTCGCTCGAGTTCCTGAAATTCATCGAGGCGCCGCGGGTCGCGGGCGAGGATTTCGAGATGGCCACCACCATCAACGACCCAAGCCTCCGCGAAAAATTCGCCGCAAGCGGCTGGAGATTCACCAGCCCCGATCAGATGAGCGTCGCCTACGACGAATACCGCGACTATCTGCGCGGCTCGAAGGGAGAGTTCACCGTTGCAAAGGACCAATACGTCCGCCTCAACACCGGCTGGTTCAGCGACCGGACCGCGTGTTACCTCGCCAGCGGCCGCCCCGCGATCACGCAGGAGACCGGGTTTACGCGTCATTACGGCCGGCAAAAAGGCCTTTTTGCCTTTCAGACACTCGACGAAATCGCCGAGGCCGTCCGCGAGATCAACGCGGACTACCCAGCTCATTGCCGTGCCGCATTCGAACTTGCGAAAGAATATTTCGAAGCTGAGAAAATCCTTCGCGACCTGCTCGAAAAAGCGGGCATTTAGCATTTTAAAATTCTGCAGCTGTTGAACTGGAAGCGCCGGGAGTTGGTGCGCGAGCGGTCGTTCTTGAGCATTCGGCGGCAAAAGCGTCTCATGAGAGGCGTGAGATGGAACTCGCTTTCCCGGTTTGCGGCATTGGCCGTGTGCGGGACTATGATTGTGTGCGGATGCGCGACGCACAAAAAGCGGGGGCATGCGGAGACGGCGGAGGCGCCGGGACCGGCGCCAATGCGGGTGGGGACGGTGGCGGTGGTAAATGAGGATTTGCACTTCGTCCTGGTGGACGTGGGGACACTTTATATGCCGCCGGCAGGGACGGCGCTGAAGAGTTTCACATCGGGAGTCGAGAGCGGAATCCTGGCCGTGGATCCGGAGAAGAGTGGGCCGTTTATCGTGGCCGACGTGGTGAAGGGGGATCCGAAGGTGGGAGATGTGGTGGAGGAGTGAAGAGGAATTGATAATCTGAAATGCAATTCCTCCCGCCCCCCTTTTGACCTCTCGCGCTCCCGCTGATACTATGCGCCCACATGGCTCCTTCATGCCTCCGGTAACCTGGTTCCTCCGCCCCTCCCTCTTCTCCGAGCAGCCGCTCGTTGACGCCCTCGGTTGCCCCCCATTCATCGCCCGCCTCCTCACCCTGCGCGGCCTCACCGATCCCGCCGACGCCCGCCTCTTCCTCGATCCCCGCCTCAAAAACCTCTCCGACCCCTTCCTCCTCCCCGGCATGCGCCCCGCCATCGCGCGCATCCTCCAGGCCATCGACCGCCGCGAGCGCATCGTCCTCTACGGCGATTACGACGTCGATGGCGTCACCTCCCTCGCACTCTTCACCCGCATCCTGCGCGCGCTCGGCGCCGATCCCCACCCCTTCCTCCCGCACCGCATGGACGAAGGCTACGGCCTCACCCCCGATGGCGTCGCCCGCTGCGTCACCGAGCATCAGCCCCAACTCCTCCTCGCCCTCGATTGCGGCACCGCCGCCGTCGCCGAGATCGCCGCCCTCCGCGCCCAGGGCGTCGACGTCCTCGTCTTCGATCACCACGAGTCCAAAGGCGACCACCCCGCCGCCCTCGCCCTCGTCAATCCAAAGCTCGGCACCGATTTCCATTACCTCTGCAGCGCCGGCATCGTCTTCAAAGCCTGCCACGCTTTGCTGAAAGAGCGCCCCGCCCCCGGCGTCGATCTCCGCGATTACCTCGATATCGTCGCCCTCGGCACCGTCGCCGACATCGTCCCCCTCAAGGGCGAGAACCGCATCCTCGTCCAGCGCGGCCTCTTGCAGTTGGAAAAATCCCGCTGGACCGGCATCCGCGCCCTCATCGACTCCGCCGGCATCGCCCCGCCATTCTCCCCGCCCGACATCGGCTTCAAGCTCGGCCCCCGCATCAACGCCGCCGGACGCCTCGCCAGCGCAGAGCAAGCCCTCGAACTCCTTCTCACCGAGGACCACGCCCGCGCACGCGAACTCGCCGCCGCCCTCAGCGACCAAAACCGCGAACGCCAGGAAGTCGAAAAAGCTATCCACGCCGAGGCCGAGTCCATCGTCGAAAAAGAATTCAACCCCGCGCACGCCGCCATCGTCGTCGGTCGCGATGGCTGGCATCCCGGCGTCCTTGGCATCGTCGCCGCCCGCCTCAGCCGCGCCCATCATCGCGCCACATTCGTCATCGGCTTCGATGAAACCGGCCTCGGCAAAGGCAGCGGTCGCAGCATCGAAGGCCTCTCCATGGTCAAGGCGCTCGCCGCCTGCTCCGATTCCCTCGTCAAATTCGGCGGTCACGAAATGGCCGCCGGCCTCACCATCCGCCGCGAGAATTTCCCCCAATTCCAGGACACCTTCCGCCGCGAGGCCCGCGCCCTCCTCACCGACGACCAGCTCCGCCCCCGCCTCTACCTCGACGCCGAACTCCCCCTCTCCGACCTCCACTTCGATTTTCTCCGCCATCACGACACCCTCCAGCCCTTCGGCATCGGCAACTCCCAACCCGTTTTCCTCGCCCGCAATATCCGCTCCGCGGAGACCCGCATCCTCAAAGAAAAACACTACCGCTTCATGCTCGTGCAAAATGGCGGCGGTCACTCCCAGCCCGCCATCTACTTCGGCGGCGCCCTCCGCGAATTACCCCCTCAGCCCTGGGACATCGCCTTCCAGGTCTCCCGCAACGACTACAACGACCGCGTCACCCTCCAGCTCGAGATCAAAGACCTGCGTCCCGCGGAGGCCCTTCCGTGACCCCCGATCCCCTCGCCACCCCCCTCCGCGACACCCCCTTCGTCCCGCCGCCGCGCGCCAAACACTTCGAGCGTTTCGGCATCGTCACCGTCGAGGACCTCCTCACCCATTACCCGCGCCGCTACGAGGATCGCCGCACCTTCGACCACTTCCCCCACGCCGAATCCGAGCAACCCATCTGCGTCTGCGGCACCGTCCTCGGCGTTTCCGTCAAGCGCATCCGCGGCGGTCGCACCATGGTCGAGGTAACCCTCGAAGAAGAGCGCGCCACAGCCCTCAGCCCCCGCCTCATCTGCCGTTGGTTCAATGTCTATCACGTCCAAAAAATGATCGCCGCAGGCCAGCGCCTCATCGTCTTCGGCAAGCCCAAAGCCCGCGCCGCCAAGCTCTACATCGACCACCCCGAATTCGAAATCGTCGAAGGCGACGAACTCTCCATCCACGTCAATCGCATCGCCCCCATCTACCGCCTCACGGAGGGCATCACCCAGCGCATCTTCCGCGCCGCCGTCTTCCGCGCCCTTGATGCTATCGACCCCGCCGCACTCCGCGACCGCCTCCCGCGCGAACTCGACCCCACCCCATACGGCGTCGCACTCCGCCAGATCCATTTCCCCGATTCCGACGACGCACGCGAAGCCGCCCGTCGCCACCTCGTCCTCGGCGAATTCTTCGCCATGCAACTCTTCGTCGGCGCCAGGCGCTCCGAATCCGTCTCCCACCCTGGCCGCGATCACTGCGGCCCCGGCGCCCTCGCCGCCCAGTTCCACTCCAGCCTCCCCTTCACCCTCACCAGCGCGCAAAATCGCGCCATCGCCGAGATTCGCGCCGATCTCGCCGCCCTGCGCCCCATGAATCGCCTCCTCCACGGCGATGTCGGCTCCGGCAAGACCCTCGTCGCACTCACCGCCATGCTCGATTGCGTCGCATCCGGCGCCCAAGCCGCCCTCATGGCCCCCACCCAGATCCTCGCCGAGCAACACTACCTCAATTGCAAACGCTGGCTCGCCCCCCTCGGCCTCAACATCGCACTCCGCACCGGCGCCAAGCGCGCCGAATCCGCCCTGCCACTCTTCGACGACCGCGCCTGGCGCGACTCCGTCCTCGGCAAGCCCGGCGCACTCCGCCCCCCCACATCCGCCAACCCGCAGATCATCATCGGCACCCACGCCCTCCTCTACGAAGGCGCGGGCATCGCCAATCTCGGCCTCGCCGTCATCGACGAGCAGCACAAATTCGGCGTCCTCCAGCGCGCAAAACTCATCGCCCAATCCTCCACCCCAGACGTCCTCGTCATGACCGCCACCCCCATCCCCCGCACCCTCGCCATGACCGTTTACGGCGATCTCGACGTCTCCACCCTCGATGAAATGCCCGCCAACCGCGGCAAAATCGTCACCGCCGTCCGCGACACCTCAAAACTCCCCGAGGCCGCCGCCTTCATCCGCAATCAACTCGAATCCGGACGCCAAGCCTACATCGTCTACCCCCTCATCGACGAGTCCGACAAACTCGACGCAAAAGCCGCCGCCCAGGAATTCGAGAAATGGCAAAAACTCCTCGCCCCCATGCGTTGCGATCTCCTCCACGGTCGCATCGACCCGTCTGAAAAAGACGCCCTCATGGAAAAATTCCGCAAAGGCGACGCCCACGCCCTCATCGCCACCTCGGTCATCGAGGTCGGCATCGACGTCCCAAACGCCACCATCATGCTCGTGGAAAATGCCGAGCGTTTCGGCCTCGCCCAGCTCCACCAATTGCGCGGCCGCATCGGACGCGGCGCCCACAAGAGCTGGTGCATCCTCATCTCCGACGCCACCGACCAGGCCGCCCTCGAAAAACTCAACACCATGGCCGAAACCTCCGACGGCTTCAAAATCGCCGAAGCCGACCTCCGTCTCCGCGGCCCCGGCGACATCCTCGGCACCGCCCAAAGCGGCCTCCCCCCATTGAAACTCGGCAACCTATTAGCCGACCAGGCATGGATGCGCGCCGCCCGCACCGCCGCCCAAAAAATCTTCAAATCCGACCCGCAATTAACTCGTCCAGACAATCTCCCCTACCGCGACCTAATCACCTGCCAGCGCAAGCTCCTCCTCTCCCAAATCAGCTAACCCGCCTCCATCCCTTACCGTCCCCACCTCATGTCACCGAATCCGCTGATTCATCGGGACGCGTAAGTCCCATTCGCTCCTTTATGTCCCTTTCATCTCTGTCCCTTTCATCTTACTCCCGATCGTCCAATTACCCCCCGCTGAGTAGAAATCGCCGTCCGCGGTCTTTTCAATTGCTAGAGCATTTTCTATTTAATCTGAAGCATATTGGGCATGATGAAGGAAGTGGAGGCATTCGGAGGCTGAGAAGCAGTTGAGGGCGTGGGCGATTGCCTTGACGAGGTCATCGAAGGT
>JBEKOV010000014.1:0-44991 GCA_049521415.1 Chthoniobacteraceae bacterium | reverse complement strand
ATCCGCGAAAAGAATCACCTCGCGCACCAGTCGCTCGTCATCCACCGGCAGATCCAGCCCCGCCCGCGCGATTCGCTCATGAAGCGTCTGCCGATACTTCTTGCAAACCGCCGGATGAATCTGGCGGATCTTGCGAAGCGCCTGCCGCACGAGCTTCAGCCGCTTGATCATGTCCTTGGCCAGGTGCTTCCCCTCGCGCTCGCGCATGAGGATCAGGTCGTCCAGCGCGGAGGTAAGCGCTGCCTCCAGGTGCGGCCACGCCTTCTCCACCACCATCGAGTCCTCCGGCACGCGCAATACGCCGGGCGAGCGCAGGACGGTCTCAATCGTTACCTCGCCCGCTGCCCCCAATTGCTTGCGCAGATCCACCATCGCCTCGTAGTAGGCCGCCGCCAGCGCCGAATCGATCACCAGCTTTGGCGCCGCCGCCCCACCGTTCTGGAACGTGACTACCACGTTCAGCCGGCCCCTGGAGATGCGCGTATTGATCAAGTCGCGCACCCGCGGCTCCAGCTCCCCAAATTCCCGCGGCAGCGATACGGTCACATCGCTCTGCTTCCGGTTGACGGAATTCAGTTCCACGGAGAACTTTGAGCCGTCAAACGTGTTTTGACCGCGGCCGTAGCCGGTCATACTTCTCATAGAGTTGGATGATTTCTTGATGGCCGCGCAAATTACAAATAGAAAACCGGCCTTCGCGCCGTAGTCCCCCGGCTCTCCCACCCCGCCCAGCCCCGATGGAACGCACTAGAAAACCATCCGCCGCGTCCATCGCCGCCTCCCGCCGCGAGCATGCGACCGCCGGGAACTTCCTCCTTGGCCTCGCCCTATTCGCGCTGGCCGTGACCGTCTTCATCCCGGCCTTCACCGCCGGTTTCATCTGGGACGACGACCAATTGCTCACCGTCAATCCACAGGTCCACGCCGCCAATGGCTGGTGGACGCTCTGGTTGCAGCCGCAAACGGCCGATTATTTCCCCCTCATGTCCACGACCCTGTGGCTGGAGAACCAACTCGGACATTTCTTCAATATTTGGAACGTCGATTACCTCCAGCACTTCGCCCTTCAGGATCCGTTGAATGGCTACCACGTCATGAACGTCCTCTACCACGCCACCGCCGTGGTTCTGACGTGGCAGATGCTCAAGCGCCTCCGCGTCCCCGGCGCGTGGGCCGCCGCGGCCATCTTTGCCGTCCACCCGGTCTGCGTGGAATCGGTGGCCTGGATCTCCGAACGAAAAAACAGCATCTCGCAGATATTCCTCCTGCTCGCGATTATCAAGTATGTGCGGTTTGAGGAAAACGGGCGCCTGCGCACCTACATCTGGGCCGTGATTTGTTTTATCCTTTCGCTATTGGCAAAGACCTCCGTGGTCATGCTCCCCTTCATCTTGCTCTTGCTCGCATGGTGGCGTCGTCCGCAACTCCAGCCCCTGCGCAAAAGCTACAACATCGAGGATAACCGGATCGAATACGGCATTCTGCTCTGGAGTTGCGCCCTGGCGGGCGCGATGGCCGGCGGCGCGCCCCCCGTGCTCATTCCATGGCTCAATGCCATGTTGGCAAACGCGGTCTTGCCCGCGCTCTTTGCGGGAGCGGCCGTGGGGGGGGCCGTCGGTTACGCCGTGGGCCTGCGGATCAGGAAGCTCAAGCAATGGAACTCCTTCGCCGGCTTCGAGGTCATCCGCTCGCTTCCCTTCCTCCTGGCGGCGGTCCTGCTGGGCATGGTGACCTTCTATTTTCAGAACTGGCGCGCCATCGGCGGCGAGGAGATTCCCATCGGCAATTGGTGGCAGCGCATCGCCAGCGCCTGTTTCGCGGCAGGCTTCTATTCATATAGCGCATTCTGGCCGTTCAATATCATCGAGATTTACCCCCAATGGCACCGGGCTTTCGCGGAATTCGTGACCCTGCCCACTCCTCACATTCAGCCCCCCGCGCCGGAGAGCATTCCATATTGGATTCAAGCACTGCCGGGTTTCGCCATCCTCGGGCTCCTTGCCGCTTGCTGGAAATACCGGAGCCGGACCTGGGCGCGGGCGCTCCTCACGGCGCTCGGCTGTTACTTTCTGGCGATCCTCCCCGCGCTCGGCCTCCTGAAGATGTCCTACATGCGGCTCACGCTCGTGGCGGACCATTTCCAGTACATCTCCATTGTCGCCGTCATCGCGCTCGTAGTGGCGGCGGGCTCCACGCGATCGCTCAAGCCGCTATGGCTCTGCCTGGGCGCCTTGTTTTTCGCCACCCTCTCCTGGCTCAATTGGAAGCAAACTCCGGATACCCACTTCGCGCAGTTGATCTGGATCGCTGGCACTGTCGCCCTGGCGGCGGCCGCGCTGGCGCCGCGAATCTGGAAATACGTCTGGGGCGCTTTCCTCGCCATAGTGGTCGCCACGTTCGGCATCGTCAGTTGGGGCAAGACGCGGATTTACCATAGCGAGTTGACTCTCTGGAGCGCCACAATCGAGAAAAACCCGAACACATGGCAGGGCCACAATCACCTCGGCGCGGCCCTTTACACGGAAGGGAACTGGCAGGCCGCCTACCCACATTTCCTGAGGGCGACTCAATTGAAGCCCGAGAATCCCGAGAGCCACAATAACCTCGGGCTCACCCTCTCGCTCTACGGGCGCATGGATGAGGCCCTCAAGGAATTCCAGACCGCCGTCTACATCAAGGACAACCCCTCCCTGGAGATGAACCTGGGCAATGCCTATATGAAGGTCGGTCGCGTCCAGGATGGCATCGCAGCCTTCAAGCGCGGTATCCAGATGGATCCGGACAACCCGGCGGTCCTTGGCGCATACTGCTATCTCGCGGTCACGCTCTTGAGAGAGGGCAGGATGGACGAGGCCATTCCCCTTTACTTGAAAGCCCTCCAGATCGATTCCACCCTCGATCCGGCCCGCAAAGGGCTGCGCCTGATCCTCCAAATCAAGGGGATCCATCTCGACACTCCCATTCAGCCCGGCATGCACAGCCCGGACATTCAGAAGGCCATCGAAGTGCTCCGGAATCCGCCGCCCCAAGCCCAGGAATAGAGCCTATCGTGGAGACGATGGACAACCACCCACGTTTCGTCAAGATTGTCCCCCGCGCGCGGACGGCATTCTCCCATGGAGCGGATGAATTCTTGATGGCCGCGCAATTTACAAATAGAAATCCCGGCTCCGTCCCGTAGATTACCACCTCCCCCGCCTTTAACCCGATGGCACGAAAACTCAGCAACCGGCCCTCAGGCCGTGGCCGAACCGCTACCCGACACGGATCCCCGCAACGGACCGCAGTCTCCGCTGCCGCCACCCGCCGCCGTAGCCAGAGGGAAATGCTCAACAACTTCTTCCTCGGGCTCGCCCTCTTCGCCCTCGCGGTCATCGTCTTCCTCCCGGCATTTAGCGCCAATTTCATCTGGGACGACGACCAATTGCTGACCGCCAACCCGCAGGTCCATGCCGCCAACGGCTGGTGGACGCTCTGGTTGCAGCCCGCCACTGCCGATTATTTCCCACTCATGTCCACGACCTTGTGGCTGGAATACCACCTCGGCCAAGTCTTCAATATTTGGAACATCCAGTATCTTCAGTCCCACGTCACGCCCGATATCTGGACCAGCCCATGGAGCGGCTACCACATCATGAACATCCTCTACCACGCCACCGCCGTGGTCCTGACGTGGCAGATGCTCAAGCGCCTCCGCGTTCCCGGCGCATGGGTCGCCGCGGCCATCTTTGCCGTCCACCCGGTCTGCGTGGAATCGGTGGCCTGGATCTCCGAACGAAAAAACAGCATCTCGCAGATATTCTTCCTGCTCGCGATCATCAAGTACGTGCGGTACCAGGAAGAGGGACGATTGCGGACTTACATCTGGGCCGTAATTTGTTTCACGCTCTCCCTCCTGGCAAAGACCTCCGTGGTCATGCTCCCATTCATCCTGCTGCTGCTCGCATGGTGGCGCCGCCCGCAACTTGAACCGCTTCGCAAGAGTTACCGCATCGAGGACAATCGCAACGAGTACAATATCCTGCTCTGGAGCTGTGCCCTGGCCGGGGCGATGGCCGGAGGTGCGCCCACAGTGCTCGTTCCGTGGCTCAGCGCAAAATTGGGCGGTCTGGCCGTGCCCGCGCTTTTGGCGGCAGCCGCGGCCGGCGGTGCAATAGGGTACGCCATTGGCCTCCGGATCAGGAAGCTCAAGATCGGGACTGGGAATATCGAGCTTTCCTGGAATTGCTTCGCCGGTCTCGAAATCATCCGCACGCTTCCCTTCATCCTCGCTTCCGCGCTGCTGGGCATGGTGACCTTCTATTTTCAGAATTATCGCGCCATCGGCGGCGAGGAAATCCCGATCGGCAATCTCTGGCAACGGATGGCTAGCGCTTGTTTCGCCACGGGGTTCTACCTCTACAGCGCATTCTGGCCGTTCAATATCGTCGAGATTTACCCGCAATGGCACAGGGCTTTCGCGGAAATTGTCTATCAGCCTAAACTCCATATTCAGCCTCCCGCGCCGGAGGCGATCTCCTATTGGATCCAGGCGCTGCCGGGCCTGGTCATTGGCGGGCTCCTGGCCGCCTGCTGGGTTTACCGCAACCGCACCTGGGCTCGGCCGATCCTCGTGGGGCTGGGGTGTTACATCCTCGCGATGCTGCCCGCTCTGGGTATGATGAAGATGTCCTATATGCGGCTCACTCTCGTGGCCGATCATTTCCAATATATCTCGATCGTCGCGATGATCGCCCTGGTCGTAGCCGCCGGAATGACCAGGTCGCTCAAGCCGCTCTGGCTCTGCCTCGCGGCCCTCTTTTTCGCGACCGCCTCGTATTTCAATTGGACGCAGACCCAGGATAACCAGCCTGCCGAGATCATTTGGATCGTCGGCACGCTCGTGCTCGCGGGGGCTGCGGTCATGCCGCAAATCTGGAAATATGTCTGGGGCGGTTTCCTGGCCGCGGTCCTCATCTGTTTCAGCGTCATCAGTTGGGGGCAATCGGGCATTTACCACGGCGAAAAGACGCTCTGGACCGCAACGCTCAATAAAAATCCCTACACCTGGCAGGGACATAATCACCTCGGGGCCGCACTTTACATGGAAGGCAACTGGCGCGCCGCCTATCCTCACTTCCTCAGGGCGACCCAATTGAAGCCCGAGAATCCCGAAAGCCACAACAACCTCGGTCTCACCCTCTCGCTCTACGGGCGCATGGACGAGGCGATCAAGCAATTCCAGACCGCCGTGCAGATTAAGGATGACTCCGCGATGGAAACCAATCTCGCCAATGCCTACGAGCAGGTGAAGCGGTACCCCGATGCGATCAAGACTTACCTGCACGCCCTCGACATGAATCCGGACAATTCCTCCGCCTACTGCAACCTGGGATACGCCTATATGCAATTGGGCAGGGCGGACGATGCGATCCCGCAATTCATGAAGGCGATCGAGGTCGACCCCGGCATGCAACAGGCCCGCGGAGACCTGTTCCAATCCCTTCGGATCAAAGGGATCGACCCCAATGCCCCGATCCAATCCGGAACCTACAGTTTCGACCTCGAAAAGGCGATCGAGCTCCTCCGTGAAGGCCAGCCGCCGAATCAGGTCGGCCCGCCGCAGTAATAGGCTGATTCTACAGTTCAGCCCATTGCCGCAGCAGATTGTGATACACCCCGGTAAATTGCACAGCCGCCGGATGATTCGGCGTCTCGCGGTTAAGCCGCTGAATTCCCAAATCCAGATCGAACAAGATCGACCGCCGCCCGTCGTCCCGCACCATGCTTTGGATCCAAAAGAACGAGCAAATGCGCTCTCCCCGCGTCACCGGCCGCACATGATGCAGGCTCGTCGCCGGATACAGCACCATCTGTCCCGCGGGCAGCTTCACCTTCTTCAGGCCGTAGGTATCCTCGACGCATAACTCCCCGCCGTCGTACTCCTCCGGCGCGGCAAAGAACAACGTGGCCGATATATCCGTGCGAATCCGGTGCGGCGTTCCCGTCACCTGCCGGATCGAATTGTCCACATGCGTCCCGAACGATTGCCCCCCCGAGTACCGATTGAAGAGAGGCGGAAAAATCTGGAGCGGCAGTGCCGCGGAGACAAAGAGCGGATTCTTCCCCAGCGCCGTCACGATCATCTTCCCAAGCTGCACCGCCGCGGGATGTCCCTCGGGAATTTGCATGTTATCCTTCGTCTTCGCCGACTGATAACCCGCGGTAACCTTGCCATCCGCCCACTCGGCCTTGTCGAGAATCTGCCGGGCCTGGGTCAGCTCCTCGGGCCTGAGGACATCGGGAATGGTAAGCAGCATGGGGCGTCAGAATTTGAAGTTGGTGCTGATGTAGAAAGTGCGGCCTTCGCCGGGCACGACGTGGCCGGGATGGACCGACTCATAGTAAGCCTGGTCCAAGAGATTGGTCACGTTCGCCTGGATGTCCACGTGGGAATTGATCTGGTACTTGAGCATCGCGCTCACCAACACGTAGCCGGGCGCTTCCATGATCAGGCCGTTGACCGGGTCCGGCGTCTCGGAGCCAGCCCTCGCGCCCACGCCATCGACGCCCAGGCCCGCCTCGAATTTCCACGGTAGGTCGTAAGTGGTCCAGACCGAGAAGGTGCACCGGGGCGTGTTGAGGATCGGCTCGCCCACCAGGTTCGACGGATTGGCGGAGGTCACGACACCGCGCTGGCAGGTGAAGCTGGCGTAAACCTGCCACGGATCGGTGATGTGGCCGGCTGCGTCCAGCTCGATGCCAATGTCCCGTTCCTTGCCGTTCGTGACGTAAAGGAGGTCGTCGTCGGCGTCTTCAGCCGCGGGATTCTTCTGGTCGTCCCAGAACAGGTCGGCGCCCACCGAGAGCCGCTCACTGAACAGGTCCCACTTTGTCCCAACCTCGTAGTCGATGTTTTCGCCCACGGGCAGGTCCTTGAAGCTCTCCGGCAGCGTCGGCTCATTGATTAACGACTGCTGCTGGACATTCGGGTGAAAGGATTCGCCGACGGCGGCGTAGATGCTGCCGTTTGGCGCCGGCTGATAGACCAGCGCGGCGCGCCAGTTCAGGCGCGCGTTGTTGGCGGTGAAGCTGGTAACCGGCGGCAAGCTCTCGTTGTAGAGAGAAGCGATGCTGTCGTAACGCAAACCGCCGATTGCGGTCCATTGCTTGCCGACCTTCAAGGTGTCAGTCAGGTACTCGGAGTAGGTATCGGCGTGCCCGTTTACGATAA
The DNA here is from genome assembly GCA_049521415.1 of Chthoniobacteraceae bacterium. GTDB lineage: Bacteria > Verrucomicrobiota > Verrucomicrobiia > Chthoniobacterales > Chthoniobacteraceae > DATAXI01. The sequence goes on along the minus strand of JBEKOV010000014.1, from coordinate 37,778 downwards.
TGGAGGTGTAGCCGAACCCGGTGAATGCGTCGCCCTGGTCCGGATGCAGCAGGCTGGTCGAGGGGACGCCGGTCCAGCTCGGCTCGGCGCGGCGTGGATCAGCGCTTTGGTGGATGTACTCGAAGCCGAGCACCACCTTGTTGTCAAACGGCCCTTCGCTCGCTTTCCATTGCAGGTTGATGTCGTTATCGACGTCGCGCTCGTTGCTGACGCCGTCGATCTCGACGCGCTCGGCCTCGATGTCGTCGAGCGATTCGCCCGGCGGCGTGTCCTCATCGGCCAATTGCCCCTGGGTGACGCGCAGTTTGCGATATGCGTCGCTCAGCCGGAGTTGCTCGTGTAAGGTTAGATCGTCGTTGAAATCGTGCTCGAAGGTGATGGTCCCTTCGTTGACGCGCGCCTTGAAGTAATCGTCCGTGAATCCGTAGAATGCGTCGCGGCCCACCGGCGCCGGTCGGTCATTGACCCACGGGATGCCGTAGTCCGGATTATCATCCTCATACTGGTAGAAATAGCTGAGGATGATGCGCGTGGGCGTATCGAGGCCGAAGGCCAGCGACGGCGCGATGCCCCAGCGGTTGTAATCGACGTCATTGCGGTCGGTCACATCCTGCTCGTGGCCCATCACGTTGAGGCGGAAGGCGGACCCTTCCAGCCACGGGATCGGCTCGTTGACGTCCAGCGTGCCGCGATGGGTTTCGTCGGTGCCATACACGGCGGAACCGGCGACGAAGCTCTCCAGTTCTGGCGTCTTGGTCACCATGTTGATCGCGCCGGCGGTCGACCCGCGACCGAATTCCGCCGCGGACGGCCCCTTTAGCACCTCGACGTTTTCGATATTGAACGGGTCGCGGTAGTAGTTGCCGAAGTCCTGCATTCCATCGAGGAAGATGTCCGTCGCCGCGTTGAAACCGCGGATCGTGAAGTTATCGCCCTGGTAACTGCCTTCGCCGGCGCCGAGGGCCAGGCCGGAGACGTTGCGCAGGGAGTCGCGCAGCGAGTCATCGTTCTGGTCTTCGCGCAATTGCGGCGTGATCACCTGGACCGCCTGCGGGATGGTGAGCACCGAGCCGGTGAACTTGGATGAGGAAAGGGAATCTGTTTGGTAACCCTCCTGGCCCAGCACCTCAACCTCCGGCAGCGTAGTTGACGAAGTGGAGCCGGTGGTCAGTGGCGCGGATGGGGTGGGAGAGAATTTCGCCTGCTGGGCATGCGCCGCACCCGGCAGCATGGAATTCACCAGCGTAACCAGCGCCGCCGCTCCTCCCAATAAACTCGGCCCCGACCGCAGCCTCGTGGATGCGGGACGGGATTTCGTGATTTGAATGCGGGGCGAATCGTCGGGAGCGGGTCGGGACATGGGTGGGGCGTCCGCCCCCTTAGCAAAAGAAGTGCCATCCCGATCCTCATAGGCCAAACCCCTGATTTCATCAGGCTTTGACGCTCGTCCCATCCCCGCCGCCCGCACGCCCCATGCATCAATCCTATCCCGCCCGATTAACTGGCGGGATAACTTCTGACCGCCGTAACCATCCCCGCCATCCGTTCCTGGTCACCCCGCCGCCGCACAAATCCCACCAACCCCAGCGCCGCACACCCCGCCGCCAGAATCTGGTAACCCGTCAATCCCATAAAAATCCGCGGCGTGTCCCTCAAAAACTCATGCCCAAACCGAAAGACCCCATAAGCCATCAGGTAAATATGAAAATGCTGCCCCGGCAGCACCCGCTTGCGCCGCATCACCCAGAAGATCCCCGCACACAATAAATTGAACCCCATCTCCACCGGCACCGAGGGCCACCGCGCCTGTCCAAATGGATCGCGAATCGTGTACCATGCCGGCTCGCAGGCGATCCCAAGGCAGCAGCCATGCAGCAGGCAGCCCACCCGCCCCAGCGCCACCGTTAGCGGCACGATCTCCGCGAACCAGTCCCCCGTCGCCTGCCGGTAGCCGCATTGCTTCTTCGCCAGTTCCACCGCCAGGTATCCCGCCGGCAGCGCGCCGATGATGCTCTTGCCCGTCGCCCATTGCAGCCACATCCCCGCCTGCCCGTAATGCAGCCATCCCTCCGCGCCCAGGTACGCCAGCTTCGCCCCGGCGAACGCGCCGCCCAGCGCCGCCGCATAGATGAATATCAGCCGTTCATCCTTCCGCGCCAGCCGCGACCAAAAGATGCCACCCATGACAATCCCGGCCAGCATCAGCAACGAATAAGGCGACCACTTCATACCGACGCGAATCCCGAATAATACCGGCAAAACGAATCGAGCTGCCCATCCGGGCGGATCACGTGTGTGCAGCAGCGGTCGATCCGATCCTGGTCCCACGTCCACGCATCCATGAACGGCTTGATCAATAGCCGGAACGTGTCCGATTCCTTCAACTCGAACGCGTGAAGTAATTCCGCCAGCGGTTGGTTCTCGCATCCGCATTGCGAGAGGTCGGCCAGCGAATAGCTCATCTTGTCGTGGAGGAAACCCTGCATCGCCGTGAAATCGATGAAATCGCTCACCGAGCGCAGCCCCTCCGGCGTCTTGAGCAGGTAGCCGATCGTCGCGCAATTCGGATCGCCGCAAGGCAGCGGCGTAAAATCCTCGAACCGCAATTTCCCTTCCGCCTGCCCCACCGCCGCCAGGATGATGTCCGCCGTATTCAGCCGGGCCGCCGGCGCCTTCATCATTCCATTATTTCGATTTTCCTCCCGCGACGGCGGGATTGAATTTCGAATTTCTCCCGTTCTCCCGCTCAAGAACTTCGGCTGAAACGCGACGCCCCGTACATTCGTAAACTGCAATCCAAACTCAATCGCCTCCCACACATGCGGCAAATTCGCCGGCGTCACCGTCATCGCCAGCGTGACCGGCAACCCCATTTCTTCACAGCGCCGGATCGCCCGCTCGCGCGTCGCGCGCAAGTCCGCTCCGCGCAATTCCCGCTGCCCGGCCTCCTGCGGCCCGTCGAATTGCAGGTAAACCTGGAACCGCTTCTCGACAAACGTCTCCGCCAGCCGCTTCGCAAATTCCGCGTCATTCGCGATCAGCACGCCGTTCGTGTTGAGCAACACGTAACCGATATCCCGATGCGCCTGCGTCCACGCCAGCAACTCGAAGAACTGCGGGTGCAATGTCGGTTCGCCCCCGGAAAGTTGCAGAATCTCAATCGGCCCCTTGCGGGCAATGACCCCATCGATACGCCTCTGAAGGTCCGGCACTGGAATCGCATCCAGCTTTGGCCCGCTCGTGCCCACGGGCGAATCCGCAAAGCACGTCGGGCATGCGAGGTTGCACGAATTGACGATCTCGATCAGCGCCAGACAGGTCGATAGCGTCTCGAATGGCCCGCCCGCGGCGTTCCGCCCCAGCGTCCCCGGACGCCCCTCGTCGGAGGCGCAGCACGCCGTCCCGCCGCAGCAGGCGTTTTGCGGATCACCGCTTGCCAGCCAATAAAAACGCGCATCCGATGCGATGCACGCCGCCGCCTCGCCATGCTCCGGACAAGTCCTCTTCAGGTAAACCTTCGCCTCTTTCCCCTGCGTGACGCGAATCACCTCCGCCGGCACCGCCGCCCGGCACACTGGGCACCGGCTCGTGGTCCGCTTGAGGAGCGTTTCGCTGGCGACTTGAAGGAGCATGGTCAGTCGATCCCAAGCCCAAGTTTCGACGAACATGCCACGCATCCGGCGAACGACACCGTACCGTTCACCACCATGAGAATTGCGAAACAGAGCAGCATACAACCGAGCTTTCGCCCAAACGTGGAATTCACCCGCGCCAGCCAGATGCTCTGCACGAAGGATATCCCCGTCGCGATCAAGAGACCGACGAGCGCCCAGGCAACCCAGCCCCCCTGATGTGGCTGTGCCAATGTGCCGACTGTCGTCGCGAGCACGCAGACCCCCGCCGGCGCCAAAAGCCACAGCCAACCCGAGAGTTTCTTCGGTTTGTCCCAGGTCATCGCATCGGCCCCATCTGGCTGAACACAAGGCAGCACCCCGCAAACGCCACTCCCGCGATCACCAGCAAGATCCCCAGCCCAAGCAGAATCCCCACGAAAAATTGCGCGACGCCGTTTTTGCAAAATCTCCCCGCCCACGCGATCCCGCCCGCAAACGCTGCCAGCACCAGCATCGGAATCACGCCCGCGATAAAGCTCATGACGTCTTCAACGCCTCGCTCGGGTAAAGGATCGCATACCCCGCCGCAATCGCCGCCGCGACGATGGTCCCAAACGCCGCCTGGTGCCACGTCACCATGTGCTGCCTCACCACCAGAAATCCGAACATGCACTCCAGCGCCCCGCGCACGATCCCCGCGCGCACCCATGCGATATTCCGCAGCGGATCGCCCGCCGCGTAGATATATCTCACGCCCAGGCTGATGAGCGCGCACCCCCACAGCCCGATCATGTAACAAACCGCCGGCGGCAGCCCAACGTACCCGAACGCCATCCCGATATTCACCGGCGCTGCCATGAACAATGCCCCGATCGCCAGCAACACCACCGCATCCAGCGCGAGCAGGACACGCAGCAATCGCAAGCGAACCGGGAGGGCCATTTGCGGATCGTAGCGGATTCCCCTCCGCCCGGCGACAATCCTTTTTACTCCGCGTCCGCACCGCGCACCCGCGCCGCCACCTTCAGCCGCAGCGCATTCAGGTTGATGAATCCGGTCGCATCGCTCTGGTTATAAGCCTGTGTCGGGTCCGCTTCCATCGTCGCGATATGCGGGTTGTACAGGCTCACCGGCGATTTGCGCCCCGCGGCGATAATGTTCCCCTTATAAAGCTTCAGCCGCACGGTGCCGGTCACATTCTTCTGCGATTCCGCCACGAACGCCTGCAATGCCTCGCGCTCCGGCGAAAACCAGAACCCGTAATAAACCAACTCCGCGTATTTCGGGATCAGCGAATCGCGCAAATGCATGACCTCGCGGTCCATGGTGATCGACTCCACCTGCCGGTGCGCGAAGTGCAAAATCGCCCCGCCCGGTGTCTCGTACACGCCCCGCGATTTCATCCCCACGAACCGGTTCTCGACCATATCCACGCGCCCGATCCCATGGCGCCCGCCCAGCTTGTTGAGCACCCGCATCACTCCCAGCGGCGTCAGCCGCGCATGGTTGTCCGCGCTGTAAGTTACGCCGCCGATCCCCAGCTCGCCCAGCAGCGCATCCAGTTCGTGATAGCCGATGCCCGTGCAGACGCCGCGCTCGAAATCGAGTTCGACATATTCCGCCTTGTCCGGCGCTTCCTCGGGCGACACGCTCAGGATGTACATCTCGCGCGCCTTCTCCGCGCTCGCATCGAACCATGGGTCCTCCAGGATTCCACTCTCGAACGAAATGTGCAGGAGGTTCCGGTCCATCGAGTACGGTTTCTTCGCCGTCGCCGCGACCGGGATGCCGTTCTTCTCCGCATAGGCGATCATCTCCGCCCGCCCGGGAAATTGCGCGCGAAACCGCTCCTGCCGCCACGGCGCGATAACTTGCAACTCCGGCGCCAGCGCCGCCGCCGTCAGCTCGAAGCGCACCTGGTCGTTGCCCTTGCCGGTCGCGCCATGCGCTACCGCGTCCGCCTTTTCCGCGCGGGCGATCTCCACCATCCGCTTCGCGATCAATGGGCGCGCGATGCTGGTGCCCAGATAATACTGCCCCTCGTAGATCGCCCCCGCCTGCACCATCGGGAAAATGAAATCGCGCGCAAATTCCTCGCGCAGGTCCTCGATGTAACACTTCGCCGCCCCGGTCCGCAGCGCCTTGGCGTCCAGGCCGTCCAGTTCCTCCTCCTGCCCCACGTCGGCGCAAAAGGCGACGATCTCCGCCTCGTAGGTTTCCTTCAGCCAGGAGAGCAGCACCGAGGTATCGAGACCCCCGGAGTATGCGACTACGATTTTCATAAGGGCGCTCTTTTTATGGAACACGGCCCCGAATGGGAAGGGCTTTCAGAGCCATCCGCAGAATAACGCAAGTCTTCTCCACAGTCACCCCAGGACCACACTGGCATAGGACTGGCTATTTCAAAATGGGTGTTGAAATCCCTTCGTTATCTCCCTGTTTTCCTGCTCTCCGCCCTCGCTACGGCGGATGCCTCTCCCTCGGTGGGACTTGCGCCTACCGTCCCGGCCATTTCGTCGACCACCCCCACGGTTTCCATCCAGTTTACCAATACCGGCCTCACCTCCGTGCAATGGAACGACACACAGATGCTTGCCAGCGGCTCGCCTGGTGTCAGCTACATTGGCCTCATCCAGCCCAATGGCAGTTGGACCAGCGCCAACTGCAATCCCACATCCACCTCCGCCGACGTCCCAAACCGCATCCTCACCCAGACGTACACCTGGGGCTCCATCCGCTACGCCTACACCACCACGGAGACCCAGCTCTTCGCTGACGTCACCATTCAGAACACTACCTCGACCCCGATCGGCATGTTCCTCATGCAGTTGCTCGAGATCAAATTCCCACAGACCCCCTCCCAATACGATGGCTCCGACCCCATGGTCGGCTGGGGCATGGGCAATCCGACCATCGTCCACACCAGCTTCGGCACGGGTGAGATGGATTTGACCAATGAAGATGTGGTCAATCCCCTCATGGTCGGTTGGCCATGGGCTCTCGATTCGGCAAAGACAATCTTCCCGCTCCTGGTATTTACCGGCGCCGACTCCATGTATCCGACCAGCTTTCCTTTCATCAATCGCCAGGTGCCTCCCGGCGGCTCGATCGAGTTCAAGCTCGGCTTCCGCTTCGGCTCGCCCGGCGCGAACGACTATCAATTGGCCGGCGACGTCTACCAGTCGTTTGCCGCCGCATTTCCCCAGACCCTCCAGTGGACCGACCGACGCCCCGTCGCCCAGCTTTTCCTCACCAGTTACAACGGCACCTACCCTACCAATCCCCGGCGCTGGTTCGGCGATGGCAGCGTCAATGTCACCACGCCCGCCGGCATTGCCGCCTTCCAGCAGCGCGTGCTCCAGTACGCGGCGCAATCGGTCGCCATTTGCCAGGCCGAGAACGCCCAGGCCGCCATCACCTGGGACATCGAGGGCCAGCAATTTCCCCAAGCTACCAGCTATATCGGCGATCCCCGTCTGGTCGATACCCTGGCCCCTGAGATTTCCGGCGTCATCGACGCTTATTTCAAGACGTTCACCAATGCCGGCATCAGGGTCGGAATGACCATCCGCCCCCAGCAACTCGTCCTCAGCGATAGCAACACGCAGGCTTCCCAGGTGGAAGTCGCCGATCCCGGCCAGTTGATGCTTCAAAAGATCACCTACGCCTACAACCGCTGGGGCGCTACCGTCTTCTACGTCGATTCCAACGGCGCCCCGGACAATCCCATCGACCCGAAATACTTCAAGGAAGTCACCGATGCCCTCCCGAATGTCCTCCTCATCCCGGAGCATTCGAACATGGGCTATTACCCCATCACCGCTCCTTACGGTCAGCTTAATATGGGTACCACCGGCACCCCGCCAGTAGTCTCCTGGACCTATCCCCAGGCATTCAGTGTCTTCACCATCAGCGATGCCGACGTGACCGATAACTGGGCCACGCTCGTCAACTCGGTTGCCCACGGCGACGCCCTCTTCTTCCGGGGCTGGTTCAATGCCAACGAGAACCCGCAGGTGCAACAAATTTATCAGCAAGCCGCCACCACTGGGACCGAATAATGCTTTGGGATAGGGCGTCATGCCCACAAATGATTCCCGTAGCCTGATTCGAACCACGAAATCCGCCGTTGTCCACAAGGTGATCGACATCACCCCGGACGCAGGCGGCGCTTCGAAGAAAGTCACTGCCAGCCAGCTACTTGCGATTGCGGATCGCCATCGCGGAGCCCTGCTCGCCCTCGCCGCCGTCCTTTTCGGCGGGGCCATCGCCCTCATGGCCATCCATGGCGCCGCCAGGTCCACCGCCTCGGCCACCCCGGCCCATCCCGCGACCCCGGTCCAGGCCATTGCTGCCCCAAAACCGGCCCCTGACCGCCCCATCCTCGTCGAATTGAACCTCCCCACCGCCGTCCAGCAGGACCTCGTCCAGTGCCTCTGGCGCGGCAACGGCAAGGATCGCCTGGTCCTCGATGCCGCCAATATCACCGACAAACCGCTCCGCCTCCACCTCGGGGCCGGCCAGATTCTCGCCTCGGACGATTCCACCGTCGTCGTCCTGATATCCCAGACCCTCGATTTCGCCCCGCGCGCCGTCCTGCATCAGGAAATCCCTACCGTCGCCACCTCCTCGGCCAACAGGGTGGTCGGTGCGGAGTATCACCTCTCCGCCGGCTCGCTGCCGGACCTCGACAAGCTCTTTGCCTACGTCGCCTCGCATCCCGAGGCCACCCCGGGCGCCATCCAGACGGCCGCCCTCATTTTGACGGAAAACCTGCCGCTCTCCGCGTTCGCCAAATTCAATGAATTGAGCGCCGGCATGGACACTGTGCATGAAAGCGACGACTTCAAGGCCGATACCATCGATATCCTCCGCGCGCTGACCATCATCAAGGACTTGGGCATCGACCGCCCCCTCGCCGTCACCATCGACCCGCAGCTCGAGGTCGAGGCCATGATCGACCCGAATGCGCACGGCCTCGCTCTCAGCTACTACGCCATCAATGACGAGTGGGCCTATTGGAAAAATCAATTGCTCGCCGGCGAGCCCTCCACCCGCCATTACGCGCTCTACGGCATCGCCCGCTATTACCCGCAGGTTGCATTGCAAATGCTGCCGATGTGGGCGCGCCAGCAATCGCTCAGCCCCGTCTACCGGCTTTCGGCCGTCGAGGCGCTTGCCGAGACGAGCAGGCCCGACGCCATTCCGATCCTGCGCCAGCTCGAGAGTGAATTCGGTGCCACCAGCGACCTGGGCCGCGCCGCCCATATCGGCGCGAATTACCTCGATGCCGAGTTCGCCCATTCCCCCGCCGTGGATGTGACCTTCGGCTCCGCCGCCCACAAGCCCTCGGCCCTGGCCAGTGCGGGGAACTAAATCGGGCGCCCTGCCTGGGCACGAGGCCCTTTTCGGCCTGCGCCAAAGCCACTGGACAACATTCCAGGGTTCCACCATATTCCCCGCCCCATGTATTCGCTGTTCATCGACTCACTGTTGACGATCAACATCATCGTGTCGTTCCTTATCATCCTCATCGTCCTCATGCAAAGGCCGAAGAGCGAGGGACTTGGAGCAGCTTTCGGCGGCGGCATGACGGAGAATCTCTTTGGCGCCCAGACCTCGAATGTCCTCGCCAATTTCACCCGCTGGCTCGGCGGCATATTCTTTTTCCTGACCCTTCTGCTCTCGATTCTTTACGCGAAGCAATCCCGGCAACACAGCGCCATTCAGGCCGCCGCCATCAAAGCCGCCGCAGCGGCTGCTGCCGAGGCCACCCCGGCTGCTTCCGCCGTGCCGCACACCTCGGCAACTCCGGCGGCTTCCGTGGCGCCGCACACGTCAGCTACCCCGACAGCCTCAGTCACACCCCACGCGGCCGCCGCTGCGTCGGCCATCCCAGCCGCCCCGGCTGCTGGCGGCTCCGGCCACTGACAGTCGGGCCGATTTCCGGCGCGATGACCAGGCTTCGGTCCTTCCTGCTGGCAGTTGCCGCCCTGGCAGGTTTCGCCGGCTGCCAGCGCGTCATGGACCGCGCCGACTTCGTCTTCCTCAACGGCGCTGAACCGGAGACGCTCGACCCCGCGCTCATCGTCGGCCAGCCGGAGGGGCGCATCGCCGGCGCATTGTTCGAGGGGCTCACCAACTTCGACGTAAATGGCCACGTCACGCCCGGCGTGGCAGAGAAATGGGACATCTCTCCGGATGGCAGAGTCTACACCTTCCATCTCCGCAAGGATGCCCGCTGGAGCAATGGCGACCCCGTCACCGCGCGCGATTTCTACGATTCCTGGCATCGCACGCTCGCTCCCGACACCGCCGCGGAATACGCCTACCAGCTTTACTACATCCACAACGGCGAGCCCTTCAACGAAGGCAAAATCACCGATTTCTCCCAGGTCGGCGCCCAAGTCTTCGACGATCACACGCTCCGCGTCACGCTCGATAATCCCACCCCGTTCTTCCTCGATCTCTGTGCGACCACCCCGCTCTATCCCGTCCCCATGGCCACGGTCCAAAAATGGGGCGACGATTGGATCAAGCCGGGCCATCTCGTCGGCAACGGCGCATACCGGCTCGCCGAGTGGCGCATCAACGACCGCATCCGCCTCGTAAAGAATCCCTACTATTGGGACGCCGCGCACGTCGCCTTCAAGACCATCGACGCGCTCCCCATCATCCGCGCCACCACCGCAGTCAACTTCTACTTCGCCGGTCAGGCCGATCTCATCCTCGACAAGGGCCTCATCCCCCCGGCCCTCGTGGATGATCTCCGCAAACTCCCCGATTTCCATTCCGCCGCCTACCTCGGCGATTATTTCCTCCGCTTCAATACCACCCGCGCCCCGTTCAAGGATCCGCGCGTCCGCCGCGCCTTTGCCATGGCCATCGACAAGCGCCTCATCGTCGACAAGATCACGCGCGCCGGAGAGCAGCCCGCCTCCAGCATTGTCCCGCCCGGCTGCGCCGGTTACCAGCCGCCGCCCGGCCTCGATTACAATCCCGGCGAAGCGCGCCGGCTCCTCGCGCAAGCCGGCTACCCCGGCGGCAAGGGATTCCCCCTCGTCACTTATCTTTACAAGGAGGGCGAACTGGACGAAGCGATTGCCGTGGAACTGCAAAACATGTTCCAGCAGCAGCTCGGCATCAACGTCGCCCTCCAGAGGCAGGAGTGGAAGGTCTATCTCAATTCCCTCAACAGCCTCGACTACGATCTCGCGCGCTCCACCTGGATTGGCGACTACGACGATCCAAACACCTTTCTCGGCATGTTCATCACCGGCAATGGCAACAACGATTGCGGCTTCGCCAACCCAAAGTACGACCAGTTCATCGCCAATGCCGCGGCCCAGGTCGATCAACGGAAACGCTTCGATCTCTTCCGCCAGGCCGAGCACCTGCTGATTTCGCAGGAGGCGCCTGTCTGCCCCCTCTACTTCTACGTCGGCATCCAGTTCTACAACGGCAACCGCCTCGGCGGCATTACCACGAACCTCCTCGACGAGCACCCGCTGCAACTCATGTATTGGAAGCAATGAGCGGAGAACTCGCCGTTCGAAATTCGCGCTCCCCGCGCGCCCAATCTTTCGAATTTTCTCCCCAATGAGTTACCTCGCGTATCTCCTTTACCGGCTCGTCTCCTCCGCCGTCGCACTGCTGCCTCTGCCCGTCGCTTTCGCGATCGGAGAGTTCCTTGGTTCGATTGCCTGGTACCTCGCGTGGCCATACCGCCGGCTCGTCCTGCACAATCTCAGCATCGCCTTCGAAGGCGAAAAATCTCCGGCGGAATTGCGCCGGCTCGCGCGCCGGCATTTCGCACTGCTTGGCGCCAATCTCTTTTCCTCCTTCAAGATCGCGACGATGACTTCCGAGGATATCACCACCCGCGTCGATATCGAAAATATGGAATCGCTTCACATTGCGGCGAATTCCAGCAAGGGCGTGGTCGTGATTCTCTCTCATCTCGGCAATTGGGAGCTGCTCGCGCACATGGTGCCGCACACACCGCTGGACCGCCGCATGGGCACCGTGTACCAGCCGCTCGCCAATCGTTATCTCGACCGGCACGTCAGGGAGATACGCATCCGGGATGGCCTGGTCCCATTCGACCGGCGCGACGGTTTTCGCGAGCCGATCGCTTTTCTGCGCCGAGGAGGCGGTGTGGGCGTATTGGTCGATCAACATGCCGGCGATGGCGGCATCTGGACGCCCTTCTTCGGACGGCTTGCCTCGACTTCGCCGCTCGCCGCCACCATGGCCTTGCGCACCGGCGCGCCGCTGCTCGCCATGGCCGTTTACACCATCGGTCGCGCTCGCTGGCGGTTCGTTGTCTCCGATCCGCTCCCGCCCGACGGCGGCGACATCGACCAATTGACCGCGCGGATCAACCTCATGGTGGAAAAGGAGATTCGCGTTTCTCCCGCCGACTGGTTCTGGGTGCATGACCGCTGGAAGACGCCCCATCCTCAATTCCTCCTCTCCCATTACAAGCGCGGCGTCCGCCTCCACCCCGCCATGCCCGCGTCCGATCTCAAGCCCTTCCGCATCCTCATTCGCTCCCCCAACTGGCTCGGCGACGCCGTCATCAGCGCTCCCTCCGTCCGCGCCATCAAGGCCGGCCGCCCGGACGCGCGCGTGACCATCCTCACGCCGGCGCGCATCGCCGATTTCTGGAAATCGATGCCCGAGGTGGACGAAGTCCTCTCCATCGAGCCCAGCGAAGGTCTCGTCTCCGTCGCGCGCAAGATCGGCCCTCGCTTCGACGTCGCCTTCGTCTTTCCAAATTCCATCCGCACCGGCCTCGAGGTCCTCCTCGCCGGCGTCCCTCGCCGCATCGGCTACCGCCGCCCGTGGCGCGGATGCGCCATCAACGACATCGTGCCCGATTCCCCGCCCGGACCGATCACCCACCAGGTCCATCATTACCTGGAATTGGCACGCCACGCAGGCGCGCATGTTACTCCCGGCCTCATTGATCCCCCCGCGCCCCCCGTGGCATCCATGGCATCCGGCCCCGTCCGGCTCGGCCTCGTCCCCGGCGCAGAGTACGGCCCCGCGAAACGATGGATGCCCGAGAGCTACGCCGAAGTCGCCCGTCGCATCGCCGCGCGGACCGGCGCTCAATGGCGCATCTTTGGCGTCGCCGCGGACCGCCCCGCCGCGGAAGTCATCGCCGCGCGCCTCAACGGCCAATGCGAGAACCTCACCGGCCAGACCACGCTCGCCCAGCTCATCGAGCGCCTCCGCGAATGCCGCCTCCTCCTCACCAACGATACCGGCGCCATGCATCTCGCCGCGCACTTCGGCGTTCCAGTGCTCGCCATCTTTGGCTCAACCGAGGATCGCCTCACCGGCCCGCTCGGTCACTCGAGCCGCGTCCTCCGCCATCACTCCGTCTGCAGCCCCTGTTTCCTGCGCGAGTGCCCCATCGACTTCCGCTGCATGCGCTCCATCACTGTTGATGAAGTTACTGACGCCGTTCTCAAGGAGTTGGCCGGTCCCCAGTGAGCCCGAGCCTCATCGGCCCCGTCAAATTCCCCCCTGCTTCCGGCTCTCCTGCTGGAACTCGAAGTTATTAAAGATCGCATCCCGCACCCGCGACGCCGGGATCACCTTGTACGTGATCAGGTCCAGGTTCCCGTCCACGCCAATCACCGCAATCGCAAACCGGCGGTCCACTCCGTACTCCTCCGCCACCTGCGCCGGGTTTGACGCGATTACAAACGGAATATCCGACCGCACCATCTGCGGCCCGTTTAGGATCGCCGCGACGAACACCACCTTCTCCGAGGCGAATTGCTGGAACATAGCCTTCAGCCAGTACACCTCTTTCCGAAAATCCCCGTCCCGCGCGCTCCGCGCGATCAGCACCACCACCGGCTGCCCCCGCAATCCCCGCAGGCTCGCGGGCCTCGCCGCTCCCTCCAGCCCCAGGTCCGGCGCGGGCCGCACCACCGCCGCGCGCGCCGACGCGCAAAGCAAAATCAACAGCGCCGCCCGCCAAAGCGTCCTCATACCTTCATGATCTCCGCTTCCTTCGCCGTCACCGCCTCGTCGATCTTCTTCACGTATTTATCGGTCAATTCCTGGATTTCTTTCTCCAGCGTGTGTACCTCGTCCTCCGTGATCTCGTGCGCCTTCTGCGCCTTCTTCACCTCGTCGATCCCGTCGCGCCGGTGCCCGCGTATCCGCACCCGCGCCTCCTCCGCCATTTGCTTGATGGTCTTCACAAGGTCACGCCGCCGCTCCTCGGACAACTCCGGCATCGGCAGCCGGATCACTTTTCCCTCCGTGTGCGGGTTGATCCCGATATTCGATTCCTTGATCGCCCGCTCGATGTCCTTCACCGTCTGTGCGTCAAAAGGCTGGATCACCAGCATCCGCGGCTCCGGCGCGGAGATCACCGCCAGTTGCTTCAGCTTCATCTGCGCCCCGTACGCCTCGACGTCGATGTTCTCCACCAGCGCCGGCGAGGCCTTCCCTGTGCGCACCCCGGAGAACTCGTGCGTCATGTAATCGACGGCCTTTTCCATGGCCGCCTCCGCTTCAAAGAGGATTTCTTCAGGTGACATAAAAATTTACGCGCCGTTGACGAGCGTGCCCACGCGATGGCCCATCACCGCCTTGCGAATGTTGCCATGCTGCATCATGTCAAACACGATGATCGGCACTTCGTTGTCCATGCAAAGTGAAAATGCGGTCGAGTCCATCACCTGCAGCCGTTTCGACAGCGCCTCGCCAAAGCTCAGCTTCGTATACCGCTTTGCATCCGGGAATTTCTTCGGGTCGCGATCGTAAACACCGTCGACCTTCGTCGCCTTGAGAATGATCTCCGCTCCGATCTCGCTCGCACGCAGCGCCGCCGTCGTGTCGGTCGAGAAAAACGGGTTACCCGTCCCCGCCACGAAAATCACGACCCGCTTCAATTCCAGGTGCCGCATCGCCCGCCGCCGGATGAATGGCTCCGCCACGTTCTTCATCTCGATCGCGGTCTGGACCCGCGTCGGAACCTTGAGCCCCTCCAGTTCGCTTTGCAGCGCCAGCCCGTTCATCACGGTCGCAAGCATCCCCATGTAATCTGCCGTAGCCCGGTCCATCCCCCGCGCGCTCGCCGGTTGTCCCCGCCAGATATTCCCGCCCCCCACCACCAGCGCGATCTGCACCCCCAGCGCATGGATTTCCCTGATTTGCTCCGCGACCCCATGCACGATCTGCGGCGATATATTGTCCCCGCTTCCCGGTTCGCGCAATGCTTCACCGCTCAGCTTCAATACGATGCGTTTGTATTTCGGACGCGGCTGGGACATCTCGTTGCGATAAAACTCAATGCCCCCCGCGATGGAAAGTGAAATCAGCGGCAGCCCGAGGCCTCTCGCCCCAAAGTGTGTTGCCCCGGGCCTGCCCGAAGCCCTCTGGTCCTTTTCGTCCTTTCCCTCCTAAAACAGCGACATCTGCGGTCTCTCCGCCGGCGGTTGCGGCTCCTCCTCCGCCTTTTTTCGCTTCCGCGCCGAATAAACCGCCGGTTTCTCCGCCAGCTTCGGTTTCCCGTCCGCGTTCAGCTCCGCAAGCTCCAGGTTGCTCAATACCTCCCGCGCCCGCGCAATCACTTCCGGCGGTAGCCCCGCCAGCCGCGCCACCTGGATCCCGTAGCTCTTGTCCGCGCCCCCGCGGATGATCTTCCGCAGGAAGATGATCTGCTCGTTCCATTCCCGCACCGCCACATTGTAATTCTTTACTCCCGCCCGCGTCATCTCCAGTTCCGTCAGCTCATGGTAATGCGTCGCAAACAACGTCCGCGCCTTCGTCCGGTCGTGCAGAAATTCCGCGATGCTCCACGCAATCGACAACCCGTCAAAGGTCGAAGTCCCGCGCCCGATCTCATCCAAAATAATCAGGCTCCGCTCGGTCGCGTTGTTAAGGATGTTCGCCGTCTCGTTCATCTCGACCATGAAGGTCGATTGCCCGCGCGACAGGTCGTCGCTCGCCCCCACCCGCGTAAATATCCGGTCCGCCAGCCCGATCTCCGCGCGCGACGCGGGCACGTAACTGCCCGTCTGCGCCATCAGCGTCAGCAGCGCCACCTGCCGGATGAAGGTGCTCTTCCCCGCCATGTTCGGCCCCGTGATGATCAGCAGCCGGTTCGTCCCGCCGTCCAGTTCGACGTCGTTTGGAACGAATTTCTCCTCGACCAGGCTCTGATCCAGCACCGGATGCCGCCCATCGCTGATCACCAGCCGCGTCCCCTCGGTCAATTCCGGACGGCAATACCCATATAGCCGCGCCGTCTCCGCAAACGACGCAATCACATCCAGCGTCGCAATCGCCGAGGCCGTCGCCTGCAACTCGCCCAAGTACGCCAGCGCCTGCTCGCGCAATTGCCGGAACAGGTCGTACTCCAGCGCCTGCGCCCGCTCGTCCGCGCCCAGGATTTTGCTTTCCATCTCCTTGAGTTCCGGCGTGATGAAGCGCTCCCCGTTCACGGTCGTCTGCTTCCGGTGATAATCCGCCGGCACGCTGGCGAGGTTCGCCTTGGTGATCTCGATGAAATAGCCGAACACGCTCGTATACCGCACCTTCAGCGACTTGATCCCCGTCCGGTCGATTTCCCGCTGCTGCAACTGCGCGATCCATTGCTTCCCCTCTGCCCCCGCCGCGCGCAACTCGTCCAGCGGCGCCGAATAACCGTCCCGGAACATCCCCCCCTCCTTGATCGCAAGCGGCGCATCGTCCACCAGCGCCGTCTCGAGCAGCGACACAAGATCCGGGAACTCCCGCAACTCCGCCGCCGTCCACGCGCGCAGCCCTGGTGCGCCCCCGTTGACGCCAAAATCAATCCGCTGCCCCAGCGAGTGCAGGTGCCCTTTCAAATCCGGCAGCCGCTCGAGCGAGTTCTTCAGCACCAGCAGGTCGCGCGCATTGCCGCCCGCCTGGTTCAGCCGCGCCACGGTCCGCTCGATGTCGCGCACTCCCTTGAGCGATTCCCGGATTTGGCTCAGCAGAAACGACTCGGCCAGCAGTTCGGTCACAAAATCCTGCCGCTCCCGCAGCGCATCGAGGGCGCAGAGCGGATGCAAAATCCAATCGCGCAGCCGCCGCGCCCCCATCGGCGTGACGGTGCGGTCCAGCGCGCCCAGCAGGCTCGTGTCGCGCGAGCCGCGCGACGTCACCAATTCCAGGTTCGCCTGAGTCGCCGCATCCACGATCATGAATTGCGAATTCCGATGGCACGTCATCCGCGTGATGTGCCCGATCTGCCGCCGCAATCCATTCTTCAGGTAGTGCAGGATCGCCCCCGCCGCTCCCACCGCCGCCGACATGTCGCCGCAGCCGAATCCATCCAGCGATTGCACCTGGAAATGCGTCCGCAGCGCAAACACCGCTTGGTCCACCGCGAATGTATACCCGTCGCACCGCGTCGCGACCGCTGCCGCCACCGCCGCCACTTGATTGGCCTGCTCTTCGCTCACCAGCACCTCGGACGGACACACGCGCGCCAGCTCGTCCTCCAGTTGCGCAAGGTTCTCCGCCTCGGTCAGCCGGAATTCCCCCGTGCTCAAATCGACATACGCAAATCCGTACCGCCCCTCCTTTTCAAAAATCGCCGCCAGGTAATTGTTCCTCTTCGCCTCGAGCAGGTTGATGTCGATCGTCGTCCCAGGGCTGATGATCTGTGTGACCTCCCGCTGCACGATCCTCCCCGGCGCCGGCTCGCCGACCTGGTCGCAAATGGCCGCGCGCTTCCCCGCCTTGATCAGCCGCGCCAGGTAGCCTTCCGCCGCGTGGTACGGCACCCCGCACATCGGCACCCCGTTCCGTTTCGTCAACGCCACGTTTAGGATGCCTGCCGCCTCCTTCGCGTCCTCGAAGAACATCTCGTAGAAATCGCCCAGCCGGAAGAGCAGCAGCGTATCGGGGGGAAGCGTGCCGCGTATCCCCTGATACTGTTGCATCATCGGGGAGAGCGTATCCGCCATAGCCGCGCGACCTTACGGCCCGCGGCCCCCCAGTGCAAGCCGCCCGGTTCCAACATCGTTTGCGCTTGCTTCCCTATGCCCTGTCTACGTAAGATTCCCGATACGGGAATAATACTTTCCCGCACATGCAGCAGCCCCCCTCTCTGGAACTCCGGTACCGGGACTTTTTCGAAAACGTACCGGTGGGGCTCTTTGCCATCTCCACGGACGGGCGTGTCCTCGATGCCAATCCCGCAATGGTCGCCATGTTGCGCTATCCCAGTCGCGAGCAGTTGCTTGCGGCAAATATCGGCGACTTCCAGTTCGATCCCACCGATGCCAGGCGCGTCGAGGCCCGGCTGCGCCACGGCGGCGAGATTTGCGACCTCGAGGTTCAGCTCGGGCGCCCCGATGGCACCACAGTCTGGCTCCTTGCCAATGCAACTCCCGCCCGCGACGGATTCGGTCGCGTCCTTTACTATCAGGGCGCCGTGGAGGACATCACCGAGCGCAAGTTCGCCCAGGACGCGGCGCGCGAAAGCGAGCGCAGGTTCCAGACCTTCATGGATCACACTCCCGTCATCGCCTGCATCAAGGACGAAAAAGGCCGCTACGAGTACGCCAACGAACCATGCCTCCGTTTCTTCGGCAGGAAGCGCGATGAACTGTACGGGCGCACCGATCATGACATCTTCCCGACTCAGGTCGCCGATCTCCTCCGCGCCAATGACCTCGCGGTCATTGGAGGCCGCCAGAGCCTCCAGACCATCGAGACGCTGCCCGGCGCCGATGGCGAGCCCCGCGCGTTCATGGTCCTCAAGTTCCTCATCACCGATCCCTCGGAGCGTCAGTTCGTCGGCGGTTTCGCCCTCGATATCACCGATCGCCGCCGCGCCGAAGAGGCCGAGCAGCGCCTCGGCCGGCGCTTTCGCGATCTCTTCGAGAGCTCCCCGGACGCCATCTTCGTCCAGGATCTTCGCGGAAATATTCTCGATGCAAACCCCGAGGCTTGCTCCACCTGCGGCCTCCCCCATGGCGACCTCGTTGGTCGCAACCTGGATGAATTCATGCCTGCCGAAAACGTGGCAGAGCTGCTCGACGCCGGCCCGCGCCTCCCCTCCGGCGACGCGATGCATGCCGAGACCACCATCCGCACCGCCGATGGACGCGCCACGCCGGTAGCCATTTCGTGCAGCCGCATCGAGTTCACCGGACGGCCCGCCCTCCTCCTTCATGCCCGCGACACCACCGAGCGAAAGCATCTCCAGGAGCAGTTCCATCAGGCGCAAAAAATGGAGGCCGTCGGCCGGCTCGCCGGCGGCATCGCCCATGATTTCAATAACCTCCTCACCGCCATCATCGGCTACAATGACCTCGTCCTCGGCGGCCTCAATCTCCAGGACCCTCTCCGCTGCAGCGCCGATGAAGTCCGCAAGGCCGCCGAGCGCGGCGCCCGCCTCACCAAGCAGCTCCTCGCCGTCAGCCGCAACCAGGCTCTCCAGCCCCGCGTCCTAGACCTCAATGCCTCTGTCGCGGAGATCGAGAAAATGCTCCGCCGGCTCCTCGGCGATGAAGTAGAACTCTCAGTCATCCCCAGCCCAAAGACCGCCTGCGTGAAGGCCGATCCCAGCCAGATCGAGCAGGTTCTGATCAATCTCGCCGTCAATGCCCGCGACGCCATGCCTTCCGGCGGCCAGCTTTTCGTCCGCATCTCGATCGTCACGCTCGCCGCCGGCGACGACATCGCTTCGGACTTACCCGCCGGCGATTACGTCATCCTCCGCGTGACCGATACCGGCACCGGCATGAGCGATGAGGTGCGCGCCCGCATTTTCGAACCCTTCTTCACAACCAAGGCTCCCGGCAAAGGCACCGGCCTCGGCCTCGCCACCTGCTACGGCATCGTCAAGCAAAGCGGCGGACGCATCCTCTGCGACAGCTCGCCCCATCGCGGCACCACCTTCTCGATCTATCTTCCCCAGGTAGTCGGCCAGGCCGATCCCGTTTCCATCGAGTCAATCGTCCCGTTGCCCCGCGGCACGGAGACCATCCTGGTCGTCGAAGATGCCGCCGGTGTCCGCAACCTGGCCATCCGCGTACTCCATTCCCTCGGCTACACCCTCCTCGAGGCGGAGAACGGCTTCGAGGCCCTGACCGTGATCTCCAGCTACGGAATCCGGAACATCGACCTTATCCTCACCGATGTGACCATGCCGAAAATGGGCGCCCCCGAATTGATCGAGCGCGTCCGCGCCGAGCATCCCGGCATGCGCGTCGTCTTTACCTCCGGCGCGCCCGGCGCCGATGCCGCCCTCAGCAGCGAGTTGTCCCAGCCCGGCGCCGCCTTTCTCCCCAAACCATTCGCCCCCGCCGATCTCGCCCGCATCGTCCGCTCCGCCCTCGGCCAGCCTCCGTTATCCCACCTCAACGGCTGCTCGGTCCCTCCGCCAGTCGCCGCTTAAACCGGCTTCCCGGCCAGGCGGATACGAAGTATCCGGGCTACGTCGCAAAATCCAGCGCCGTCCCCAGGTCCACCGCCGGCGCCTCGTGCCTTGAGCACATCCAGATCGCCTGCCGCGCCGGCACGAAACGCGCGTGTCCAAAATTCCTCCAACCCGCATCGTGCGCCAGGTCCCCGAGTTCCTGGTAAGAGAACGCCCGCTTCACTGAGAGCTTCGCGTCGTGCCTCGTCATCTCGTCGCGCGCCACCGCCGTCGTCACCGCCTGCACGCACGCCCATGTGAACCACGTCCGCTCCAGGTCCGCCACCAGCACCTTGTCGTGCGAGAGTTCGCACGCCCGCCGCAGCACCTTCATCGCGTCCGGCTCCGAAAAATGGTGCAGCGCCAGCGAACAGCACACCACGTCGTAAGTCATCGCGTCGCAATAATTGCGCGCGTCCCCGCGAATGAATCGGATTTCCGGGTAACCGGCGCTCGCTTTGCGCGCGATCTCCAGCGTCGCCGGTTGCAGGTCCACCGCGTCGATCCTCACGGACACTCCATGCCTGCGCGCCCAATTCACGATCATTCGCGGAATGTCCCCGGACCCGGTCGCCAGATCCAGCAGCCGGTAGCTGCGCCCTGTCTCCAGCCAGCGCCTCATGAAATGCCGCACCAGGCTGTACGCGCCAAAATACTTATTCAACACCCGCAGGCTCTCGAGGCTCGCCTCCAGCTTGGGGTTCACCGGCTGCCTCACATCGAGCAGCTCATTTTTGGCCTCGTCGTAAGCGCGCCTCATGCGTGGGTCCCAATATCGCTCATTTCTCCACCGGAGCGAAGAAGAAAAACTTCTACGGCTCGATCATGAGCAGCGCCAGCAGCCGTCCCGTTCTCCCCTTTTCAACGCGATAAGAATAATATCTCTCCAGGTCCACCCCCGTATTCGCCCCGCAGTCCGAGACCTCTTCCACTCCCGCGTTTCGCAATTGCCCCGCTATCTCCGCGGCGATATCCACCTCGTAAAGCGGCGGCCGGATGCACGGGCTCAATTGCGCCACAATGTCCGCCGGCTCCGTCCCAAACTCCCGTCTCATCGTCTCCACCGCGCGCACCGCGATCCCCAATTCCGTCCCCTTCCTGCCCGAGTGCAGCAGCCCGATCGCCCGCCGTACCGGGTCCACGAGATAAACCGCGCAGCAATCGGCCACGTAAATCCCCAGGCACAATCCCGGTGTGTTCGTTACCAGCCCGTCTGTCTCCTGCGCTACGCGCGCTTCGGTCAATAACTCCACCCGGTTCCCATGCACCTGCCGCGCCGTTCCCAGCGGACCCGCCGGAAATCCCAATTTACGCCGCGCCTCCCCATGATATTGTGCCAGCCGCTCGAGCGCCTCAGCGCGTTCCGTTCGCACATCCAGCCCCGGCGCCCGGCACAGGAACGCATGGCGAAATGCCGGCAACTGCGCCAGCGCCTCGTAAGTCTCGACCGGCAGACTCATCCCGCCCGTCCCGATTTCCATTACGGTTTCGCCGAGCTGGGACGCGCCGAAACGATTCCCTCCTGCTCCCGCTGCCGGTCCACCAGCGGATCGTGAAACGAATCCTGCCAGTGCGTATTCGCCGCCGTCACGCGGTCGAATTGCGCCATCGCGATATTGTAGTTGTACTGCGCCTGCGCCACCGTCGTCCGCGCCTGCGTCAGCGCCACCTGCGCGCTCAGCACATTCAGTTGCGTCCCCGCGCCCGCCGCCAATTGCTCCTGCGCCAGCCGCAGCGCCTCCTGCGCCTGCACCACCGTCTGCTCCTGGCTTGAGATCGTCTCCTCGGATTCCTGCACCTCGTCGTACGCCTGTTGCACTTCGACATCCACCTGCCGCGCTGCGTCGTCGTAACTCACCTTCGCCTCCTCCAGTTGCGCCTTCGCCTGCTTGACCTCCCCATACGTCGCGCCGCCGTCGAAGATATCCCACGATCCGGTAAATCCGAAGAACCATCCCTGCACGGTGTTATCCAGCGATTTCGAGAGTTCGTTGTTCCTCACCTCGTAGCCGCCGTCCGCATACAGCTTCGGCTGATACCCGGCCAGCGCCACTTTGATGTTCTCGACCTGGATGAGGATTTGCTCCCGTTGCTCCTTGAGGAATGGCCGCCGCTCCCGCGCCAGTTGCATTGCCTCGCCGAGGTCCTCCGGTCTTTCATCCGTCGTCAGCACTCCCACCGCGTTGATCGGCGCGGTCGTCTTTCCGATATCGGTCGTATTGATCCCCAGCGTCCGCGCCAGATTCAGCCCCGCCACATTGTAATCGTCGCGCGCCTGGATCAATTGCGGCTGCGCATTGGCCAGCGCCACCTCCGCCTGCAGCACGTTGAACCGCGGCACCGTTCCCGCCTCGAATCGGTTCTGCTGATCCTTCAATTGGCTCCCCAGCAGGTTGATGTTATCCTCCTGCACCTTGATAATCACCCGGTCCAGCAGCACTGCGTAAAATTGCGAGCGCACGTTGGCAATCGTGGTATCGACGATATCTCGCAACGCGTAAATCGTCGCGTCCTGCGTGTACCTCGCGATGTGGATCGCCGCCCCCACCTGCCCGCCGGAATAAATCAACTGGCTCGCCGTGATCGTCACGTCCCAGCTTTGCGTCATCGGACTCGCTTCCGCCGCCGCCGCCGCCGAAGCTGCCCCCGAACTCGATCCCATCGTCGTTCCGCCATTTGACCCCGAGGTCGATTCCCCCCCGCTCGCCGAGCTGCTGCTCGAGCCCGCGCCTCCGCCGGTCAGCAGCTCCTTGTCAACCTGCGTGAAGTTATTGGCCAGCGTCACCTGCGGCAGCGCCTGCGCCGTCACCTGCAGCACCACGCCGCGCGTCCGTTTGATCTCCTGCTCGGCCGTAAGGATTGCGGGGTTTTGCTTCAGGGCCAGTTGTACCGCCTCGTCCAGCGTGATGTCCGGCACGGGACTTTCCGACTGTGCGGGGGCCAGTGAGACCGCCGCGAGCAGGGCCGCGGCGAGGAGCGCTTTCTTTTTCATCGATTCTGTTGCGTAACACATGCAAAAATCTTCTCGTAAACCTGCACCCACGCCCGCTGTTCACTGGGCGAGAGCAACGTCATCATCTCCCCGAGGCTTGTAACCATATCCTCGCGGATTTGCTCCACCAGGCTCTGGCCCGGCGGCGTTATTTGCACTTCGATCTTCCGCCGGTCGTCGCTCGCATGCATCCGCCGGACATACCCGAGTTTTTCCAGCCGGTCCACAAGTCCCGTCGCCGCCGCCGTGGTGTGCCCCATCTTCGCCGCGATCTCCGACATCGTCAGCCGCTTCTGCTGCGCCAGAAAGCCGAGCAGGAAATATTGCGGAAACGACACCTTCCCACGCGCCAGTTCCTTCGAGAGGTTCATCAGGAAACACCGCTGCAATACCGTGAACATATCGGCCAGCTTCTCGCAATCCCGTCGGATTTGGCTGTTGCTGCGGCTCGTGGACATGATTATCTGAAAGCGCTTCCGATGAAACCGACCGCTCACACGGCGCATTTCCCCCACATACCTCGTCTCGCCCGCGGCGGGGCAGCCGCGGCGGCGGGTGCGTTTCACCAAGTTTTACTTAATGGCCTTAATCGTAAATCGACCTTAGACGCTGTCAAACCTGATCTCTCCGTTTCCGATCCTTAGCGCGCAAACCCAGAACTCAACACACCACATGCCTACGGAATTTCTCCGCGACGTCTCCATCTTCAAGGACCTCACCGAGGGAGAACTCGATGCCATGAAGAGCCTCTGGACCCTCCGCACCGTCGCTCCCCGCGAGCGCATCGTCGAGGAGGGCGCCCTCATGCACGAGTTTTACATTGTTTCCACCGGCGTCGTCCATGTCCGGCGCCTTTCCCAGGATCACGAGGTCCTCCTCGCCCGCATAGGGCGCGGCGGCTTCTTTGGCGAGATCAATCTCTTCAACGAGGCCACCGCCACCGCCAGCGTCTACGCCATGGACGAAGTCAGCCTCGCCGTCATCTCCAACAACACCTTCCGCAACTTCATGGCCAGCCGCCCCGATATCGGCTACAAAATCACCGCCCGCCTCCTCAATGAAGTTTCCATGCGCCTCCGCCAGACCAACGAGCGCCTCGTCCACTCCATGTTCTGGTCCACCACTCACCTGGGATAAACAGGAGCGGCGCCCCGCCGCCCCGCCGCCATTACGCCTCCGCCTTTCCGGCTCACCCTTCGGGTCCCGCGCCCGCGGGATCGCTCCGTTCGGCCGTATCATCCGCTTGCGTGTCAATAACTCCGCCGGCATGGGCATTCCTCGCGCTTCCCCACCCAGCGAATAAACACTTGCCAAGCGGCTCCGCCGGTGCTCATTTCTTTATACTATGAAACCCCCCAGACTGCTGGCATTTTTCTTCATGGCAGCGTCGGCCGTCGCTCAGGTCACCGTGCCTGCCCAGGAAGCAGCGCGCGCGCCTTCATACTGGCCGCGAGCCGTTCAGGCCTCCGCCCATTCCCTCAAGGGAAAGCTCATCAAACTCCAATTTGTCTGCCGTTCCTCCGTCATCGGGAATGCCGCGGATGGCGGGGTGACCGGCGAAGTCGTGGATTCGCCCGGCACCCGCATCAGGGTGGATGTGGAAGTGCCGAAAGATGCCGTAGACTGGTTCATGCGCGTTCCCACGACCTACGTGGGCGGACCTCCTTTCACGATTTACGCGCGTCTTTCCACCGACAAATTTGGCGCGCCGGTCGCCATGCTCCTGGGCCAAAAACTCCGTTCAGACGCCAGCGGTTCGCAGATTGAATGGTAGAGCGGCGGAGCCTCGGGCTCCGCGCTCTCTTTTTGCAGACCTACGCAGCAGTTCTCGCGCGAGCGGACCCCTATGCAAAAAATGATTTACTCCACGGCGGAGCCCTGATACGTTGCCCCTTACTCTAGCTTTTTATCCGTTGACGAGGGATACGACACCGCAATCCCTCTCCGCGGTAGATTGGCTGGCCCCGCTTAAAAACCTCCCCTCGTGAAAGCCATCCTCCCCAAGTCCCTGTGCTCACTGCTTGCAGCCTTCTTCGTACTCCCGCTATACGCCCAGGTGAACGTAGTCACCTACCATAACGACCTGAGCCGCACGGGGCAAAATCTAAATGAGACGATTCTGACCCCCGCCAACGTCAATCCCACGCAATTCGGCCAGCTGTTTCAATACCCGGTTGATGGCAACGTTTACGCCCAGCCGCTCTACCTCTCCAACGTCACCATCCCCGGGCAAGGCGTTCACAATGTCGTCTTCATCTGCACCGAGCACAATAGCGTTTACGCCTTCGATGCGGACTCCGTTTCGGGCACCAATGGCGGCCTCCTGTGGCACGTCAACCTCGGCCCCTCCGCAGCCACGCCAAACAATAATTTCGGCAATCGCTATGGCACCTATGGGGATATCGTTCCCGAGGTCGGCATCACCGGCACGCCCGCTATCGATGCCACCAACGGCATCCTCTATGTGGACACCTTCACCAATGACGAACCGAACGTTTACAACCACCGCATCCACGCATTGAGCATCTTCACCGGCTCCGAGGAACTCGGCGGGCCCCTGCTCGTCAGTGGAACCTACCCCGGTACCGGCGTCGCCAGTTCCAGCAACGGGGTCCTGGATTTCGCCAACGAATACAACCTTAACCGTCCCGCCCTCACATTTCTCAACAACCAGCTTTTCGTCGCCTACTCCGGCTACGGCGATACCAACCCCTATCACGGCTGGATCCTGGCCTTCAATACGAGCCCATCTCTCTCCAGCTCGGCGGCTTGGGTCGATACCCCCAATAGCAGCATCGCGGAGTTTGGCGGCAATGCCGGCGAAGGCGGCATCTGGATGGGCGCAGACGGCCTCGCCGTGGACCCGAACACCAACAACACTTTCTTTTTTTCCACCGGAAATGGGATTTACGGCAATGCCACCGGCGGTTTCACCAACCCCACGGAGTTTGGCGACTCCCTGGTCAAGATAACGACCTCCAAATTCCCGAATTCCAGCACTCCCCCCACCGATTGGTTTACTCCCTATAACCAGGCCAGCCTCCAGGACGGCGATGAGGATCTCGGCTCGGCCGGCACATTGTTGCTGCCCAATAGTGTCGGCTCCAGCGCTCATCCTCACCTCATGATTGGCGGTGGCAAACAGGGGCTCATCTACCTCGTCGACCGGGACACGATGACCACCGGCACCACCCACTACGATTCCACTGGCTCGACCGACTCCGTCGTTCAGAGCTATCAAATCAACAACGGCTCGATCTTCGCAACCCCGGCCTATTTTAATGGCTCCCTCTATTACGCTTGCCAGTCCGATGTGATGAAGCGGTTCACCATTGCCAATGGCGTCATCGCCGGGCCCATTTCCTCGGGCACGCGTGGCTACGACCATCCGGGAGCCAGTCCGAGCATCTCCGCAAGCGGCACGTCCAACGGCCTCGTCTGGGTCATCGCGTATGGCACGCCGTCCGTTCTTTCCGCCTTCAATGCCAGCAACGTCAGTACCGAAATCTACAGCAGCGACTTTGCCGCGCGGGATACGCTCCCCAATGGCGTCAAATGGGCCGTTCCTACCATAGCAAACGGCAAAGTCTACGTGGGCGCGAGCGGAGCGGTCGCCGTTTTTGGCCTCTTGCCCATCGCCTCCTCCCCGCCCACCGGCGCTCCCACCAATCTCACCGCGCAGCCGGTCTCTACAGCGCAGATCAATCTCGCATGGACGTATACATCCAGCAATCAGAGTGGCTTCGAAATCCTCCGTTCCACGGACGGCGTAAACTATTCCGCAATCAATATCGCCCCGGCCGATAGCGAAACCTTTCAGGACACCTCCTGCACCGTCAATACCACCTACTACTATATGGTGTACGCCGAAAACACGGCCGGCCTCTCCGGGAGTAGCAATATCGTCAGCGCGACGACTCTGAATAATCAAGCGAATGTCGGCCTCGTCGCATATTGGGCTTTCGACGATGGCGGTGGATTGATCGCCGCCGACTCCGTCGGCGGGGACGATGGAACCCTCGTCGGCGAAGTCACATGGACCTCCGGCCCCGTCGGCGGAGCGCTCAATTTTCACGGCGGCGGCGCGGCCACGGCGCGCGTCTCGATTCCCGACGAAGCCGCGATCGATTTCAGCGGGACGCAGAGCTTTACCGTCACCGCATGGGTCGAGCCCGCAAACACCGTCGGAAAATACTCGGAGATCATCTCGAAATCGCGCGCCTCCGCCCCTTGGTACGAACTGGGCATCAGTTCAAGTAATAACTGGATCTTCCGCGGCACCGCATCCGATATCACCGGCACGCCGGTCCCCACCGCCCCCTCCGGCTGGCATCATCTCGCGGCCGTGCAGAACGGCGCTGCCGGCACGCGCACCCTATACGTCGATGGCGTTCCCGTCGCGACCGGATCGGCGCAGGCCGCCAATGGCACGGGCGAGCTCGTCTTTGCCGAGGCCGACGGTGTGAACGAGAGTTTCTCCGGCATCCTTGGCGAGGTGCGGATCTATGACGTGGCGCTCCCCGTCGCCGAGATCGCGACTCTTGCGCAAACAACCTGGGCGGATTCCGATATCGGCGACGTGGGCGTCGTCGGCAGCGCCACCATTTACCACGGTTTGTTCACCGTCAATGGCAGCGGCGCGGATATCTGGAACAACGCGGACGCCTTTCACTATGTCTATCAGAAGATAAGCGGCGATTGCGTGGTCACCGCCCGCGTGGATACAGTGGAGGAAACCGATCCTTGGGCGAAAGGCGGTGTAATGATCCGTGAAACTCTGGACCCCGGTGCGGCTTTCGCCGATTGCGTGACCACTCCTGCTAACGGAACCAACTTCCAGTGGCGCCAGGTCGCGGACAATGCCTGTGGCTATACGGGCGATGGGAGCACGGCGCCGCCCTATTGGGTGCGCATGACCCGGACCGGAAATGTGATCACCGGCTATGAATCCGCGACTGGCACTACTTGGAACGAGGTCGGCTCGGAAACATTCACCATGGTTCCAAATGTCTACGTCGGTCTTTGTGCGTGTGCACATAACAATGCCGACCTTGGCACTAGCACCATGGATAACATCACCGTCTCCACAGAGGGCTCCCTCGCATTCTCCAATGCGCTCTACACCGTCTCCGAGCAAGGTCCCTCGGCCACCATCACCGTCAGCCGCACCGGCGGTTCCCTCGACGCCGTCGGCGTTACTTACTCCACCGTCCCGGGCGGTTCAGCGGCCTCGGGGACCAGCTATGTCGCAACCTCCGGCACGTTGAGCTGGGCCAATGGCGACTCCAGCACGAAGAGCTTCACCGTGCCGATCATCGATCCGAATATCGCCGGCCCCAACTTATCGGTTGATCTCGCGCTCAGCAATCCCACCGGCGGCGTCACCCTCGGCCCGCTCTCCACCGCCACCCTTACGATCATCGAGAATTCCTATAACACCTGGCTCTATGAGGTTTACGGCGGCAGTGCCAGTAACCCGGCTTACTCGGCGCCCCTCGCCACGCCCGATAATGATGGCATTCCCAACCTCCTCAAATACGCCATGAGCATCAACCCCGGGGTCAATGCCCAGGCGCAGATGCCCACCGTCGCAACGGCCAATGGGCATCCCCAGATCACATTCCAATGGAACTATAATGTTTCGGATGTGACCTATGTCGTTCAGGCGTCCAACTCACCCAATGGCACGTGGACTCCTCTTGCGACTTACACCGCCGCCGGCGGCTGGGTCGCCAATGTCGCCGGCGTCACCATCTCGCCGGGAGGTGTCTCCGGCAACCAGCCCTATCAATATGAACCCGTCGTCGTGACCGATCCCGCGACCCTCAGCCCCGGTCAGAGCCTGTTCCTCCGCGTCAGCGTCACGCGCTAACCGTTCCGGCGCCATGCAATTCCGCGCCGCGCTCCTGCTCGCCGCAGGGCTTCTCTCTGGACTTTCGATTGCCGGCGCCATCCAGTCCTCGCAGGCGAATGACGCCGGCGGCCTAACCCTCAACGGCCGCGTCCTCGCGCTGGGCAATTCCCGCAACGGTCACAAAAACCAAGCCCCTCTCCCCTCCGGTCTGATCACGATTGAGAACGGAGCGATCCTGCGCCTTGGCGATTCCTCGAAGCCCGGTGCCCCCAGCTATGACATTCCGAATTACATTCGGATCAACCGCGGAGTCCTCGACTCCACGGCGGGCAATCCGCATTTCACTAGCCGGGTCACGATCGGACCCGGCGGCGCAACCTTCATCACCCACTCCAGGGGCCAGGACATGTCCTTTGACGCCGATATTACCGGCGCGGGCCCGTTGGAAATCGATAACGACAGCTCCGGGACTGGTGGCATCGTCCGGTTGAACAACGATTTTTCCCTGATGGGAACACTCAAAGTCGATGGCCCGTCGCCTGGATTCAATGGCGGCCGGATTTTCCTCGGAGACCCCGATGCCTTGAATCAAGCCACCCTGGTCGCAGTCGCGGGCATGCGCGGCATCGACTTCGCGCCATGGATCAAGGCCTTCTCGTTTGGCGGTCTCACCGGCAATGCCGACATTGATCTCAAAGGCAAAATCCTCCGCGTAGGCGTCTCAAACACCGATCTCGTTTATTCGGGCAATCTCACCGATTCAGTAGGAGGCGGCGGACTTATAAAATCAGGCTCAGGCACGATGACCCTCACGGGCGCGCATTCCTATCGCGCAAACATCAGCGTTCATTATGGCACGCTTGTCGTCGCCGGCGTAGTGGCGGGAGAGATCAAAGTCGGCGATCCCCGGATCCCGCTGACGCCCGCGGTGCTCATGGGCGCCGGGTCGATCGGCAACATCCTTTTGGCGACGCCCGGCGCCATCGTTCAACCCGGCCCCGGTGGCCACAGCACCGGCATCCTCACCGCCCGGAATTTTTCCATGATTCCCGGCTCGAATCTTTCCATTCGGCTCGGCGGCAACGTCCCTGGCCCGGGACCGGGCGGCGCTGATTCCCATGGCTACGATCAGATTCGGGCATCCGGTCAATTCAGCCTCTACGGCAATCTCGAAGTCTCCCTCATAGACGGATTTCGGCCCAGACCCGGCGACGTCTTTTACATCATGATCACCAGCGGTGGGGCTCCCGTGCTCGGCCGCTTCAGCAATCTCGTCTCCAATGAATTCACCGTCGCGGGCCATCGATTCCGCATCAACTACGCGGCGGACAGCGCCAAAAACGACCCCGCCTCCGCCACCGGCCATGACATTGCCTTGATTGCCCTCGCTGGCGAATGAGCGGGCCGGCCAAGCCGAGCGCGCACTTCACGGCGGCCTTGCGGTCCACCCGCGCCTCCAGCCGGCAAAGGGCAGGGCTGCTGAACATCTAGGCTGGATACTGTTCGGGCAGCGCGTCGCGGGGCCGGGGAGGTTGTCCCGAATGGGTGCTGTAATCACCCGCAAAACTCCTCCATATCCTCCGCCATCCCCACCTCCCATCTCAGCCCATCATCCGGCACCTCCATCACTGCCGAGTGCAGCGCATGCCTCCGTAACAGCAGCGCCCTTTCCAATTCTCCCGTCCACCCCGTCTCGATAAACCTCAAATAACACTCCTCCGACGGCCCATATATCTTATCCCCCACCACCGCATGCCCAGTATGCGCCAGATGCACCCGAATCTGATGCATCCTCCCCGTCTCCGGATACGCCCTCACCAACGCAAACCGCCCCCCCCGCTCAAACCTCCGTACCACCTCAAACCGCGTCCGCGCCGCCGCCCCCTTCGCGTGAACGCACTGCTTCAAATAAATCCGCGACTCCCCGTGAATCCCCTGCCGTAGCAACGGCGCATCCACCGCAAACCGGTCCTCCTCCGGCCACCCACGCACCAGCGCCAAGTATTGCTTCACGATCCGCCCCCGTTCCATCAGCGTGCAAAAATGCCGCGCCGCCGCGCGCGTCTTCGCGATCAGCACCAGCCCGCTCGTCTCCCGGTCCAGCCGGTTGATGATCGACACCTGCCCTCCGTTCGCCAACTCATACGCCAGCAGCTCCCGCAGCAAATGCCACATCGTCGCCGCGTCCGAGGGCTTGCTCGGATGCACCTGCAGCAGCGCCGGCTTGTTGACAACAATCCACTCCTCCGACTCCGCCACCACCTCCAGCCGCGGCGGAGCGGATGCAGGTTGCGCGGGAGTGTCTGGCCGGGTCACAGTGCCCCAAATAATCATCATGCCCACCGAAAGAGCAAACCGATGATCCGCCTCGACCGCGTCACCCGCGCCTACCCCGGCGGCGTCCTTGCGCTCGATGCCGTCTCGCTCGAGATCGCGCGCCACGAGTTCATCGCCGTCACCGGCCCCAGCGGCTGCGGCAAGAGCACCCTCATGCACCTCATCGCCGGCCTCGATAAACCCACATCCGGCGAGGTTCACGTCGATGGCCTCCCCCTCCACCACGCCGGCGACAATGAGCTCACCGCCTACCGTCGCCGCAGCCTCGGCATCGTCTTTCAATTCTTCAACCTCCTCCCCACCATGACCGTCATCGAAAACGCCAGCCTCCCCCTCCTCCTCGCAGGACGGCCCCTCAAACAAGCCCGCGAGGCCGCCACGATGTGGCTCGACCGCGTCGGCATGGCTCATCGCCTCACCCATTTCCCCCACCGGCTTTCCGGTGGCGAGATGCAGCGCACCGCCATCGCCCGCGCCCTCGTCCATGGCCCCGCCGTCCTCCTCGCCGATGAGCCCACCGGCAATCTCGATTCCGTCAACGCCGCCCAGGTCATGGAAACCCTGCAAAAGATTGCTTCTCAGCGAATTTGCACAATGGTAATCGTCACTCACAGCGAAGCGGTCGCCCGCATTCCGGATCGCAGGATCGCCATGCGCGACGGCAAAATTATCCCGCCAACCTGACCACTATGAACCCCGAATACCTGAAAACGCTGCAACATCTGCCGCTATTCGCGGAGTTTACCGACGCCGAACTCGAAGGCGCTCTCGATTTGATCGACACCGTCCAGTACGGCGCCGACGAGTGCATCGTCAAACAGGACGAGACCGGCGATTGCATGTTCGTCCTTGTCGAGGGCAGCGCCCGCGTCGTTCACCGCCGCGACGGCAGGGAGATCGAACTCGCCATTTTAAAAGTAGGCGATTTCTTCGGCGAACTCGCCCTCGTCGATTCCGGCCCTCGCTCCGCCGATGTCGAGACGATCACCCCCTGCACCCTCTTTCGTATCGAGCACGGCGCCCTCCGCGCCATTGCCGGCGTCTATCCGAATGCCGCTTTCAAGCTTCTCCTCGCCGTCGGTCGCACCCTCGTCCAGCGCATGCGCCGCGGCAACCAGAAGTACATTGACTCGTTTCTGACAGGCGCCACCACCAGGGACCAGTGAGGATTCGGGAGTTGGATTCCGTCCGCACGGGCTTACGCCCTGTGGTCCGGCGCCGCCCACTTCTTTCGAATCTTAATCGCCCCATCGATCGCCGTCCCTTCCGCCCTTTGCTCCCTTTGCTTCCTTCTGTTCCGCTTCAACATTAGTTTGACACCGGGAGCCGCCGGGACGGAAAACTGCCCGCAAATCTCCCGATGTCCGAATCCACTCCGCAGCAAACTCTCGCCAAGAGCGCCTCCCTCACCGGCACCGCCTTGCACACGGGGGGCAAGGTCACACTCACCCTCCATCCCGCTCCGCCCGGCACGGGCCGCAGATTCCGCCGCAACGATCTCCCTGACGAGCCCACCATCGACGCAAAAATCGAGAACGTAAAAACCGTCGAGCGCGCCACCACTATCGCCGAGGGCAACGTGAAGGTCCAGACGGTCGAGCACGTCCTCTCCGCCCTCGCCGGCCTCGGCGTCGACAATGCCATCATCGAGATGGACGCCAACGAGCCCCCCATCGGCGATGGCAGCGCCGCCCCATTCGTCGAGTTGATCAAGCACGCCGGCATCGCCCCGCAGGAGGGCCAGGCCCCGCTCTTCGGCGTTCACGAGCCCCTTCACATCGAGACAAAAACCGGCTCGCTCATGACCGTGGTGCCCGATGACAAATTCCGCATCTCCTGCACCCAGCAGGGCCCCGAGGGACGCTTCACCCAATACTTCAGCACGGAGATCACGCCCGAAATTTTCGAGAAGGAAATCGCCCCCGCGCGCACCTTCGTTTATTACGAGGACGTGAAGCCCCTCATGGATAAGGGCCTCATCAAAGGCGGCTCCCTCGAGAGCGCCATCGTCATCCGCGGCGAGTCCGTCCTCAGTAAGGAACCCCTCCGCTTCCCCGATGAATTCGCGCGCCACAAAATTTTGGACATCATCGGCGACCTCGCCCTTTTCGGGCGCCGCATCAAGGGCCATATCATCGCCGTGCGGCCCGGCCATGGCCCGAACACGGAACTCGCCCGCGCCATGTCGAAGCAATTCGCGAAACTCCTCACCCTCGTCCCCCCCTCCATCGTTCCAAAAGGCGGCGCCGTCCTCGACGTCAACGATGTAATGCGCATCCTCCCGCATCGTTACCCTTTTCTCATGGTCGACCGCGTCGTCGCATTCGAGGGCGACACCAAATGCACCGGCATCAAATCCGTCACCATCAACGAGCCCTTTTTTCAGGGCCATTTTCCCGGTCACCCCGTCATGCCCGGA
Source organism: Chthoniobacteraceae bacterium (assembly GCA_049521415.1). GTDB lineage: Bacteria > Verrucomicrobiota > Verrucomicrobiia > Chthoniobacterales > Chthoniobacteraceae > DATAXI01. The sequence continues at coordinate 4,130 of JBEKOV010000014.1, read as the reverse complement.
GTTTTGCAATTGGAAGCAATGGCCCAGGTCGCCAGCATCCTTCTCCTCCGCATGACAGCCTCTGCCGGCCAGATCGGCTATTTCATGAGCGCCGACGAAGTGAAATTCCGCAAGCCAGTCCTCCCTGGCGACACCCTCTTCATCCACGTCGAGATGCTCAAATTCCGCGGCCGCATCGCGAAGGCCATAGGCCGTTGCGTTGTCAATGACGAGGTCGTCTCCGAGGCGCAAATGATGTTCGGCATCGTCGAGACCTGATGGACATTCATCCCACGGCTATCGTGGATCCCGGCGCGCGGCTCGGCACGGATGTGCGCATCGGCCCGTATTGCGTCATCGGCGCCAATGTCGAACTCGGCGACTCCTGCCGCCTCCAGCATCACGTCACTATCATGGGCCCCAGCGTCATAGGCGCCGGCAATGTTTTCTACGCCTGCGCCTCCATCGGCCAGCAGACCCAGGACTTGAAATACAATGGCGAGCCCACCCATCTCCGCATCGGCGAGGCCAACACCTTCCGCGAATTCGTCACCGTCCATCGCGGCACCGCCCCCGGCTCATGGACCCGCATCGGCAATCGCGGCAATTTCCTAGCCTACAGCCACGTCGCTCATGATTGCACCGTCGGCGACTCCGTCATTTTCTCTAACAACGGCACCCTCGCCGGCCATGTCCTGGTCGAGGATTGCGCCGTCATCGGCGGCCTCACCGCCGTCCACCAATACTGCCGCATCGGTCGCCACGCCATCACCGGCGGCTGCTCAAAGATCGTCCAGGACGTCCCCCCCTTCATGATCGCCGATGGCAACCCCGCGCAAGTCCGCGGCATCAACCAGGTCGGCCTCGAGCGCCACAATTTCTCCGAGGAAAGCGCCCGCCGCCTGCGCGAAGCCTACAAGCTCCTCTACCGCTCCGAGTTCAACGTAAAGCAATCCGTCGAAGAAATCCGCAAGACCCTCTGGGGCAACCCCGAGATCGAACAACTCGTCCTATTCATCGAATCCAGCGAGCGCGGCATCATCCGCCGCCCCGTCCGCGGCGAGACTGACTAAATGGTCCCCCATGGCACTCTGAAAACGCCCAGACTGCGGAACGGCGTTTCCAGCACCGCCTGCGAATGCCCGCACTGCGGCGCCATTTTTAGCCAGCGGCCACAAGTTACGGTCTGGACCATCGTATGATGGAATCGCACTCGCCTGCACTCTTCCGCCAATCGTCGGCGTGATTCTTGTGCTGATCGTGAGAGCCGCTTTCCTTCACCATTGAACTTCGAATCACGACACGGTCGATACAGCGCATCTCTCGACACCCCGCCCCCACCCCGCTAGCATCGCCGCTCCATGCCTGACTTGACGGCCGAGCACCAGCGCCTCGCGGATGACGCCTCACGCAAGCTCAATTGGAAACGCTGGGGCCCATATCTCTCCGAGCGTCAATGGGGCACCGTCCGCGAGGATTATTCCCCCGATGGCGACGCATGGAATTATCTTCCCCACGGCGAAGCCCCAGCCCGCGCCTATCGCTGGGGCGAGGACGGCCTCCTCGGCTGGACCGACCGCGAATGCCGTCTCTGCTTCGCCTCCGCCCTGTGGAATGGCCGCGACCCCATCCTTAAGGAGCGCCTCTTCGGCCTCTCCAATCCCCAGGGCAACCACGGCGAGGACGTCAAGGAATGCTACTTCTACCTCGACTCCTCCCCCACCCATTCCTACGCCAAAGCCCTCTACAAATACCCCCAGGCCGCATTCCCCTACGACGATCTCATCCAGGAAAACGCCCGCCGCGGCAAACTGAAGCCCGAATACGAAATCCAGGACACCGGCATCTTCGACCAAAACCGCTACTTCGACGTCCTCGTTGAGTACGCCAAGGCCGCCCCCGACGACACCTGCATCCGCCTCACCATCTCCAATCGCGGCCCCGCCGCCGCCCCGCTCCATCTTCTCCCCACCATCTGGTTCCGCAACACCTGGACCTGGGGCTGCACTTACGAGGAAAGCTGCTGGCTCAAGCCCAGGCTCCAGCAAAACGGCGCCACCGCCGTCACCGGCTCCCACGCCACCCTCGGCGATTTCCGTTTCGAAATCGAAACCCCCGCCCCCTGGCTCTTCACGGAAAACGAAACCAACAACGCCCTCCTCTTCAAGGCCCCCAACGCCTGTCCCTACGTAAAAGACGCCTTCCACGATTTTGTCATCCGCGGACGCACCGCCTCCGTCAACCCCGCCGCCTACGGCACAAAAGCCGCCCCCCATTACACGCTGAACATCCCCCCCGGCGGCTCCGTGACACTTCGCATGCGCCTTGTCGCCGCCACCACACTCGGCGCCCCGCTCGCCCCCGGCGGCTTCGCCGATTTCGATTTCGTCTTCGCCGCCCGCATCAAGGACGCCGACGATTTTTACGAAACCCGCTACTCCCCCGTCATCACCGCCGAGCAGCGCAAGGTCGTCCGCCAGGGCTACGCCGGCATGCTCTGGTCAAAGCAATACTACCATTACGTCGTCCGCGAGTGGCTTCACGGCGATACCCTCACCGTCCCTCCGCCTCCCGAGCGCCTCAAAGGCCGCAACGCCGATTGGGAACACGTCTTCACAAACGACGTCATCTCCATGCCCGACAAATGGGAGTACCCATGGTTCGCCGCATGGGACCTCGGCTTTCACATGCTCCCCTTCTCCCGCATCGACCCGGAGTTCGCCAAGGAGCAACTCATCCTCTTCCTCCGCGAGTGGTACATGCACCCCAGCGGAAAAATGGCCGCCTACGAATGGAACTTCGACGACGTCAACCCCCCCGTCCACGCATGGGCCTGCTGGCGCGTTTACAAAGTCGCCGGCCGCGATGGCGAGCGCGACCTCCTCTTCCTCGAGCGCGCCTTCCAGAAGCTCCTCATCAATTTCACATGGTGGGTCAATCGCAAGGACGTCAACGGCAAGCAAATCTTCGGCGGCGGCTTCCTCGGCCTCGATAACATCAGCCTCTTCGATCGCTCCCAGCCTCTCCCCAACGGCGAATTCCTCAGCCAGGCCGATGGCACCGCGTGGATGGCATTCTACTGCGGCACCATGCTCTCCATGGCGCTCGAGCTCGCCCGCACCAAACCCGCCTACGAAGACATCGCATCAAAATTCTTCGAGCACTTCGTCCAGATCGTTGACGCCATGAACACCCTTGGCGGCACCGGGCTTTGGGACGAAGAAGACGGCTTCTACTACGATCAACTCGGCCTCGACGCCAAAGCCCTCCCCCTCCGCGTCCGTTCCCTCGTCGGCCTCGTCCCCCTCCTCGCGTGCGAGGTCCTCGACCAGAGCCTCATCGAGACCCTCCCCGGCTTCCGCAAGCGCATGCGATGGTTCATCCACAATCGCCCCGATCTCTCCCAGCACATCTCCTACCTCGATCGCGGCGCCGGCACCGGCGAAAAATGCGTCCAGCGCCTCCTCGCCGTCCCTTCGCGCGACCGCCTCGTCCGCGTCCTCCGCTACATGCTGGATGAAAACGAATTTCTCTCCCCTTTCGGCATCCGCTCCGTCTCGCGCGTCTACCAGCAGCATCCCTATTCGCTCGATATCAACGGCCAGGCTTATCACATCGATTACGAGCCCGGCGAATCCACCAACAACCTCTTCGGCGGCAATTCCAACTGGCGTGGCCCCGTCTGGTTCCCCCTCAACTATCTCCTCATCGAGGCTATGGAGCGCTACCACCATTTCTACGGCGACAATCTGAAAGTCGAATGCCCAGTCGGCTCCGGCAAAATGCTCACCCTCCTCGAGGTCGCCCGCGAACTCGCCACCCGCATCTCCCGCCTCTTCCTTCCCGATGAAAAAGGAATCCGCCCCTGCTTCAACGGCGACCCCCGTTTCGCGAAAGACCCCAATTGGCAGGACATGTTTTGGTTCCACGAATACTTCCACGGCGACACCGGTCGTGGGCTCGGCGCAATCCATCAAACCGGCTGGACCGGCCTCATCGTCCGCTGCATGGGCATCGCCGGAAAAATCTCCGGCTAGAGCATTTTCTATTTAATCTGAAGCATATTGGGCATGATGAAGGAAGTGGAGGCATTCGGAGGCTGAGAAGCAGTTGAGGGCGTGGGCGATTGCCTTGACGAGGTCATCGAAGGT
>JBEKOV010000013.1:0-46511 GCA_049521415.1 Chthoniobacteraceae bacterium | reverse complement strand
GCCCGGACGCTACCCGATCTGCTCACCGCAATCAGCCAGGCGCTGGCGAAAGTCACATCCCGCGACGCCCTCAATTGGTTTGCCTCGTGCGGCTATAGTATTTGTTGAAATGCTCTAATTATGATACGGTGACCAGAAGTTCGACGGCGCCGCGTCGGACAGCGTAAGCCACGCCGAACTCGGCACCTTTGGCAGCGAGTCCACGGTAAACGGCCCATAAGTATCTCCAAAGATGTCCGCTCCTGTCGTATACAGCACCGAGCCGGTCTTGATATATGACTTCAGGTCCGTAATATTCGCGGACGCTCCGCTCGTCTTGTTATTCTCAATCGCATACTGGTCCGTCGAGCTGTCCAGGATGCGAAGGTCTTCCAGGATGCGCACGGCCTGCGCCCGCTTCCTGGCGCGCAGGAAGTTTGGCACGGCAATCGACGCAAGCAGGGCGATGATTGCCACCACGATCATGATTTCCACGAGCGTGAAGCCCCGGCGATTAATTGGATGAAATTTCATAGAAGTATGAAGAATGAATGCCCTCCAATATGAGCATTTCACAAACCGCCCCGGCCATCCCGCCCCAGTCAAATTTCGTCGTGGAACGTGCTACAATGCCCCGCGCCCGTATTCTCACGTACCCGTTCGATCGAGCGTCATTACGGCGGATCGGCGCCAATTCTTGATGTAATTATTAATCATTCATCGGTTCGGCCTGCATTTCGGCGACCCCGGCGTTAAACCGCCGCCTATTTTTTAAGGCGTTTGAGAAATTCAGGGTCGACCCATACACTCTTGACCTGCCCGGGCTTCAACTTGACCGATTTGACATCGAAAGGTTCTAACATCTCAAGGAATGCCGCGAAGTTTGGAGCTAATGCAACAATTTCTTCTGGAACTTCGTGGTCCCAAAAAAACACCGCTCCGCCCTTGGATTCATCAATAAACACGTAGTTGCCGCCTTCAGCCCAAGCAACGGGGTACGCCTTTGTGGGGATATTCTCGATGTACCTCCGTTCTTTAGGGATTTGATCCAATGGAATGAATTCATTAACGCCGCATTCATTGTTGTTGCCAATATGGAAAATATTGGTCTCCGGCTCAGCCCCATCGTTATGTTGAAGGAAGCTCCTGAATGAAGCAGAAAGCCGGCAACCCAGAATCGCCTCAACCGCCGATATTGCTTTCGGCGATGCAGCTTTTCCGTTTTTTAGCTTTATTTTCATTTTGGATCAAATCCTCCATTGCGGATAACTGCTGCACCGCCGGTGTGTCCGACAGATTTGTGAATTTCTCGGGGGACTAACTGCATTGTTTTACCGTCTTCGAGGTGATGCCATACATAACCCTTAGGAGTCGAGTCAAGTCCCGCAGCAGTATTCGCCATCGCAGAGTCCTTTGCCAAATTTCCGGTTAATCCCTCCACTTCCACTTCTGCAACTGAGTGCGGTCGAAAATCGGGAAAGCCCTGCGATGTAAATTTAATGCCCGACGGATGCGTTCCCCCGGCAAACCTACTATTAATCGGGAAACGGCCCCGAATCGTTGGGATTTTTGGAGACTGTGCGGCATCGGCAGGATAACCTTTAGCAGTCTGTCCTCCTCCAGTCAACCCTTGCGGCATCCCATCACTGGCTTCAGTATCGCCGTACTCGGTTCCCTTTTCTATATCGGAGGCTTGTTCAAAAACGCTCTTCTCTGCAGGGCTTCCCGTCTGCGGGGCTTCCTCGGCAGCCTTGCCCTCTGGAAATAGGGCCATCATCGCCAACCCGTTTGGGTCCAACCGTGGGCGCGGAGCGGGGTGTTGCAGCTTTAGCCAATTGAGAGTTGGCTGGTCATTGAATTTCTCGGCGTAATAGGCCGCAATTGTGTCCAAATCCGGGTTGTTTATCCCGTACTCTTTGAGTATCAAGTTCCGGTAATTGGCTTCTGTACCATGCGTTAAGATGTAGGCTCGCCACTGCATTTCCGCTGCAAGATCCCTTGCTGCCTTGGCTGCCAATTCGTGGCACTGGTACTCGTCACCCATCCCGAATTCATCGAAAGCCAATGCCGCCTTTTGGTCCTCGTCCTTGGCTTCTTCCAGGTAATGCTTTGCCAAGAGTTCCAGCCTGCTTGCATTCGCGGCTCTATCTTTCTCATTCTGCACTCCACCTGCCGCACCCCCGGTCGTCCACTGGCCGCCCCCGTGCTGGCCTTTGGGAATTCTCGGTTCATTGGGATTAAAGCCCGCATTGGCCAAAGAATCGATCCGGTATTTCTGTACTCCGATGTATTGAAAGAGGGCCATTGGCTGGCGATTGCTTTGGACTTCCACAAGACTGGAATTATTCCGCACGGTGCGATCTCTTCCCATGCTGACGATCCTCCCATGGTCCACGACAATGCCGGCGTATCCCGCTTGTTGATGCCCGCCGGATGCAATGATGATATCTCCGGGCGCGGCTTCAGTCATGGGAATTCGCTTGAATCGGCTGTCATGCAGCAGGGAGTTACAAAGAAGGGATGTGCTGAGGACATGCCGTGGTGCCGTTCCCAGCATGATGGCCTGATTTGTCGCCTTTGTGAAGATAATGGATACCGCCGCCGCATATTCCGGGCTGCCCACGTTTGTCCTCGGAAAATCATTGGTGGCCCCACCGATAGAACGCAGCGCCGTTTGGGCTATCTGTGTACCGTAAACGCATCGCGACTCCATAAGGACGAGCTTAGCAACCGATGCGCTGCGGTACCTAACGATACTATTTCCGTTGACTTTTTGAGGGCCGTTGCAGTCGTTGCGCGCAACGCGGCGTCAATAGTTTTGAACAAAAGTTTCCGGCAGCGGCTGATCACTTATCTTGGGGCGCTTTTTGGCGGCAAAGTCTGGGCTCGAAAAGGGTTTGTTGTCCGGCCGCCAAAGCCGGCCCTTACTCCCCAATGATTTTGACGAGCACCCGCTTCCTCCTCCGCCCATCGAATTCCCCGTAGAAAATCTGCTCCCACGGTCCGAAATCCAGCTTCCCATTCGTGATCGCGACGACCACTTCCCGTCCCATGATCTGCCGCTTCAGATGCGCATCTGCATTATCCTCCCCCGTCCTGTTATGATGATAATCCCTCACCGGCTCATGCGGCGCCAGCTTTTCGAGCCAGACCTCATAGTCGTGGTGAAGCCCGCTCTCATTGTCATTGATGAAGACGCTCGCCGTAATATGCATCGCATTCACAAGACACAGGCCCTCCCTCACGCCGCTCTTTTCGACCAGCTTCTCGACGGTGTCGGTAATGTTGACAAATCCGCGGCGGTTCGGGACTTCGAACCAGAGATGTTCGGTGAGCGATTTCATTCGGCCACAGTGGAGATTTGCGACAAATGGTAGCAATAGCGGCAACAATTGGAAAGCTTCGGCATCCGCTCATAGAAGGGAAGGTCTGGGATAATCTCGCCCATAAATTCAACTCCACCGGCTGAAGCACTCTATAAACCCCGTCGCAAAATCCTCCGGCCTGCGCCCGATCCACTCCCTGATCACCTCGACCGGAAAAAATGACCCGGTCTCAATCTCCGCCGGCGGCAGATGAAACGGTCCTTCGTGCTCCGCGCGAAATAGATGGACGAATTCCCATCCCGTCGTCGCGCACGCCTCGATCTTCGCCAGCAATTCAACGCGCGCCACCTCCACACCCAGTTCCTCCTGGATTTCGCGCAGCGCCGTCTCCTCATAATGATCCCCCGCATTCACATGCCCTGCCGCGCTCGAGTCCCATCGCGACGGATGTGCATCCTTCCACCGTGAGCGCTTTTGCAGAAACAATTCGCCCGCGCGATTGAACACAAAAATATGCACCGCGCGATGACGCCAGCCATTCTTGTGCACATCGTGGCGCGACGCCCGCCGCACCAGCCGGTCCTGCTCATCCACCACGTCGAACATCTCTCCGTGCACATCCTGCGCCGCGCTCGCGTCCGCGGATTGCCCCGCCAGCTCGATCCATTGCGCGAGGCTCAATTCCTCCGCGCGCGCCTTCTCGCTCACCCCAAGTGCCCGCGCGCTTCCGGCCCAGTCTGGCACAGCCTCTCCCAGTAATTTCCCAACCTGCTTCCGCCGCTGTGAAAACCCCAGCTTCACCAGCGCCGCAAACCGCTGCGGGTCGCAACCCGGCAGCGCCCCCGCCGGCCGCGGCGTGAAGAGCAGCGCCGCCGATTCCACCTTCGGACGCGGCATGAACACAGACGCCGGAATCGTGCGCAAATATTTGACCACCCACCGCCGTTGCACCAGCAGCGTCAGCGCCCCGTAGTCCTTCGTCCGCGGCCCCGCGGCCAGCCGCTCGGCAAACTCCCGCTGGATCGTCAGCACCATTCGGCTGAACGGGCTCGGGTCGCCGCCATACCAGAAGAGAATCGGGCTCGTGACGTAGTACGGGAGATTCCCCAGCAGCTTCGCCGGCATCCGCGGAAAGACCGCGCGCACGTCGTATTCGAGCGCGTCCCTGTGCCGCACCGTCACCCGCTCATCGCCCGCGAATTGCCGCTCCAGCCGCCCCGCCAGCCGCCCATCCTTCTCGATCACTTCCAGCGATCCGCACGCCCGCGCCGCGAGATCCGTCAGCGCTCCCAGTCCCGGCCCGATCTCCACCAGGTGATCCGCCGGCGACAGCTCGAGCTGATCCACAATCCACCGCGCAAGATTCCCATCCGCCAGAAAATTCTGCCCCAGGCTCTTGCTCGGATGCAGTTCCATCTCGGCCAGCGCGGTGCGGATTTCCGAGAGCTTCACTTTTCCGGCACCGCGGGCGGAGGTTTCGGCGGCCGCGGCGCGCGTTTGCGGAAGAACGACCGCACCTCCGGCATCGGCACGCCATCGATAAAATAAGCCATCGCCGCGCGGCCCAGCGTATAAGTCGCCCCGCCAGCCACCGCACCCGATATCGCGCTGCCAAAGCCCGGCAGAAACTTGATCGCCGTCCGCGCCGTCTCGCGAAACAGCAGCCCCGCTCCGATATTCATCCCCAGCGCGCCAAAGAATTCCGCGATCCCCTTCCGGCTGATCTCCCGCCCGCTCACATGCATGATGCACGCGATCATCACCACCTGCAGCGCCGTCAGGATTGGGAAATCGGCCAGCGGAATCGGCTCGACGCCCACCGTCGTGCACACCGCGGAGCAAGTCGCCACCACCTTCCTCGCCACCGCCGTCTTCGCCGCCTTGTCCGGCGACTTTCGCGCCGCCTCCATTTCCCCCTCGATCAATTCCCGCAGCGTCTTGACGTGGTTCGCCAGCGGGCCGCGCAGGTTCTTCGGCAGCCTTGTGGCCAATCTTTCGACGAGCTGATTTACCTTCACCGGTGCGATTTGGCCCCTCCTTACATTCCCACGCTGTAAATATCCTTCTTGGCCTTCTTCTCCGCCTTCTTCCCGCCGAGCACCGGGTACCGTTTCAGGATATCCTTCATCTCCGGGACAGTAATGCCGTTCGGAATCGTCACCACCCCATCGGTGACCCGCCGATCGATGAGGATATCGGCCACCTGCCGTCCATTGATCGTGGCGATGAGCAGCGTCCCCTTCTTTTCCACCGAGAGACTGTCCAGCGACATCGTGCCGTGATCATCCAGCTTTAGCGCGCAGCCGCCCGAGCCGTCGGCCACGGGGAAGGGGTAAATGGCGACAATATCCCGCTCGGAGATATTCGCAATCTGGTCCACGTAGCACTGCCGGCCATTGAGCAGCGTGACCGGCGCGGCAAAGGAATTCGAATCATCCCCCTGCATCGTCTGGGTATAGAAGCGGATTGTGAAATCGGATTGGGGCTTGCCCATGCCCAGGCAGCACAGGCCCAGCAGCGGCAGGATCAGGAAGCGAAGGCGCATGGCCTCACTTTCCGGGCTCGCGAATGCGTTTGCAACATGCGAAATGCTTGTTTAAGAGCCTCCTATGAAGTTGAGAGCCGCCGCAGCCCTGCTCGTCCCGCTTTGCCTCGCCGTCACCGCCCACGCCTCCTCGGATGCCTCCCCCACTCCCGGCCTGCTGGACAGGACGATGATCCTCCTCCACCTCAAGCACGCTCGCAAGCCGGCCAATATGGGCCAGTTGCACGACGGCATGGAACTGAAAGTCGACATCTCCCCCATGCCCATCCAGCTCTCACAGGATCGCGAATTGCAGGTCGTATTCACGATCTACAACCGGACCAGGCAATTCATTCACCTCAATTTCCCAACCTCCCAGCGTATCGAAATCCTCGTCCTCGATTCCTCCGGCAAAACCGTCGAGACATGGTCCGAGGACCAATCCTTCACCGACGATCCCGCCACCGTCACGATCAATCCCGGCGAACGCATCGAATACACCGAATCCGTCCCCACTCGCGAAATGTCCGCCGGCGAGCCCTGCTTGATCGATGTTTCCTTCCCCAGCTATCCCGATCTCAAGATTGAGCAACGGGTGATTCCGCAGAAATAACCGCCGGCTCCGCCGTGCCAGTTTCCTCCAGCGGCGCCGCGGCTGCCGCCACCGGCTCCTGCGGTGTTTCCGCGGCAGGCGCCTCCGTCGGCTTCTCCGCAGTCTGGGCTTCCGGCTTCGCAGGCTCGTTCTTCACCGGCACCACCGGCAATTCCAGCTTCCCGTCGGAAAACTCGATCACATTCCCCGCTTCGATCAGCCACCGCAGGTCCGCCGCCAGCGACGCCTTGCGCGCCTGGTCCACCGCATTCTCATCCGTGCCCAGGATCGCCGCCGCCAGCGATGCGCGATTGCAATGCTCGTTGCTTCGCACCACGTGCAAAATCTCCGCGACCGATGGCGAGAGGCTTCCCTCTTCCATCGGCGTCGGCCGGATCAGCGAGACAAATTGCATCCGCTTCCGGTGCTTGAACACATGCAACCCGGCCCGGGTAAACTGCTGCCGCAACTGGTGCATCATCTGGCCCGGGAATCCCCGCTCCTGCTCCCATCCCTGCCGCACCGCCGCCGCGATCCCGCGATCCTGCAATGCCCGGCTCGCGGTCCCGGAGAGATGGAATGACGATCCCGTCTTGATCAATTTCGGCAAATAATTTTCGCGAAAGTGCTGCTCCACCTCGCTGAGCGTCGCAAACACCGGCCCTTCGTAAGCCGCTGGCGCTTCCTGCGCGGGCGCTTCGGCTTCCTGCGCGGGCGCCTCGGGAGTGGCCTCCGTGGCAGGCGCGGGATCGGCTTCTGCCATTGGCGCCGCCTCGGTTTCAGCAGCAGCCTGTTCCGCGGCAGCCTCCGCCGGTACTTCCTGCATCGTCGCGACTTCCTCCACCTTCTGCGCGGGCGCCTCCGGCGCGGCCGCCGTCTCGGGCGGCTTCAGCCTGAATTGCGTCACCTTGCTCGTTTGTTCCTTCCATTGCTCCACCAGCGCCGGATCGTTCACCACCTCGATCTCCCGTTGGAAATCCGTAAACGACATCCGCTTGCTGAACCGCTCCTCATACAGCCGCCGCAGCGCCGGCTGGTAGCCGTGGTAATTCGTCGGCCCCAGCAGCGCCCCATTCGCGCGGCACCGCGCCACATTGCTGAAATTCCCCTTCGGCGCCTCCCGCTGCTCGGTCACCTCGACATAATACTTCCGCCGCCAGATCGGGAACGCCGCCCGTTCCACCATTGCCCGGTCCGGCGAGACCGGTCCATCCTCGCCCGCCTGGTACAGCGGCTCCGCCACCGATTTCGTCATGATTTTCAGCCGGTGACGCTCTGGGCGCGCCAGGAACATCCGCGCAAGGTCGAAAAGCGAATATGCCCGATGAGTCGATTTGACCTGCCGCGCGATGCTCTGGGTGCAGCTTTCGTCCGGAAAAAACTCGATCGTCACATTGGCCGGTGGGATCGGCGGCTGCCTCTGCTCCTGCCCGTAGGGCCCCTCTTGGCGTGCAGGGCGCCCCTGGCCGCCATGGCCACCTTGCCCGCCTGGCTTGCCCCGGCGGTCGTCGCTTCGTCCTTGAGGCCCTTGGCTCCCCCCTTGGTTCCCCCCTTGGCTCCCTTGAGGCCGGTCTGGCCGCTTCCCTTGGTCCTTGCGCTCCGGCGGGCCGCCCCGGCGCTGTCCGCCTCCCCGTCCGCCGTCGCCCCGCGGGCCTCCGCCCGGTCTGCCCCGCCGTCCCCAATCCTCCCCTCCGCGCTCCCGGGAGCGTCGATCCTCCTGGCCCCCCTCGTAATCCGCATACGGATTCTTCCCGGCTGGCTCCTTGAGCCAGTCCGGCATCAGCTTCAGGTCGAAATCCGCGGGCAATTCGGGCATGAGGTAGGGAATAAACTGATTCTCCAAAAATGTCCAACGGTCGAGGGGACCCGCGCCCGATTTTACCTGTGCGAAATATTTGTTGCCAAAGGCTGGGTCGCCACCTAAAGCGGTAGCCCACAACCAACAACCCTGGAGACAAGTTTTTTATGGCTGACAAAACCATTGAAGAGAGAGTCAAAGACATCATCGTCGAGCAGCTCGGCGTAAATCCCGAGCAGGTCACGCCCACCGCCTCGTTCATCGAGGACCTCGGCGCCGACTCTCTCGATACGGTCGAATTGGTCATGGCTTTCGAGGAGGAATTCTCCGTCGAAGTCCCCGATGAAGACGCCGAGAAGCTTCAGACCGTCGGCGACGTCATCAAGTACATCGAGGACAAGACCTCCAAGTAGCGGTCCCCCCGCGCCCTTCGCGCGCGTTTCGGGCCACATCTCACATCCAGGGCGGCGCCGGTCCGGCAATGGGCCGGCGCGCGCTCATGTCTTTCGTCCGGCCTCCTCGCGCGCACCCGCGGGGTTGCCAAAACCCCTCCGCCCCATTCAACTTGCCCGGCTCCGATGGATCAAAACCGCATTGACCTGAAATTTGCCGCCCTGCGTTCCCAGGGCGCCAAGGCCTTCATCGCCTACATCTGCGCGGGCGATCCGGACTTTGACGCCACCCGCGCCCTTGCCCCCCGCTTGGAGAATGCGGGCGTCGATATTCTCGAGCTCGGCGTCCCGTTCTCCGATCCGCTCGCCGATGGCATCGTCAATCAACTCGCCTCCCAGCGCGCCCTCGAGGCCGGCGCCACCCCTTATGGCGTCCTCGACTGCGTCCGCCAGATCCGGCGCGAATCGCAAATCCCCATCGTTCTCTACACCTACATCAATCCGCTGCTCGCCCTTGGCTTTGAGCGCTTCCATCGCGATGCCGAGGCCGCCGGCGTCGATGGCCTCCTCATCCTCGACCTGCCTCCGGACGAAGACGCGCCCGAGTTCGCCCCCATCGGCGGCATGCGCCGCATCCGCCTCGTCGCTCCCACCACCCCGGATGCACGCATCGCGCGCATCACCGCGCAAGCCGGCGGCTTCATATACTACGTCTCGCGCGAAGGCGTCACCGGCGAGCAGGCCAGCGTAGCCGTGACGCTCGCCGACCGCGTCGAGGCCATTCGCCGCACCACCAGCCTCCCCGTCGCCGTCGGCTTCGGCGTATCGAATCCCGATCAGGCCCGCCACGTCGCCCGCCTGGCCGATGGCGTGGTCGTCGGCAGCGCCATCGTCAAGCGAATCGCCCAATTCAGCGGCCAGCCCGAGATGCCCGACCTCGTCGCCGAGTTCGTCCGCCCCCTCGCCGCCGCCGTGAAGCTGGCGTAGCTAATTACGAATCGGTCCCGGCGACGGGTATTTCTTGGTCGTCGGCCACACAAGCCGCCACGGCTGCCGCTTCAGCGTATCGGTCGCCTGTTCGAGGTTGAGCGTGATTACATCCACACGCGGCGAGAGCTGCTCGAGCATTTCGTTAAGGTTCTGCGTCGTATCTTGCAGGTTGTCCAGCGTCTTGCCCACGCGATCCTGCGCCAGGATCTGGTCCGTCAGGTGGTCCACATTCGCCAGCGCCTCGTACAGGTGGCCGCTCGTACCCGTCAGCGTTTGAATATTCACCAGCGAATTCTGCAGCGCGTTCCCCTTCGCGGAAATCTGCACCAGGTTATCCCCAAATTTCCTGAACTGCGTCACCGCTTGGTCCACATTCGAGCCCGGAGCCGTCAGTTGCCGCAGGTTATCCGCCGTGTTGCTCAGTTCCTGCATCGTCTTCTGCGCCTGCGCAGCCACCGGCATCACGGTATCCTTGATGAGTTCGACCGCGTCCGAGATCGCCGCCGTAAAATCCTTCTGCCGCACACCCACAAAATACGTATTGCTCGGCGCCAGCCCGGAGGTTGGATCGCCCCCGGTGAAATCGATCACCGGAGTCCCCAGCAGGCTCGTTTGGAGCATCTGCACATCGACCTTGTAATAGATTTGCGCGGACCGGTCCACCTCCACCTCCACCAGCACCTCGCAGTTTTCGTGGCCCGCCGGACGGTCGCTTAGCGGAACTGGCGAGACTAGGTTGGTCACCTGCCCAATGTGGCGTCCCGCGAGCAGCACCGGCGCCCCAGGGTTGAGCGCCTCGGCGTTGTCAAAGTAAATGCGGTACGTGTTCGTGCTCTTGAATACGCCGGGCATCCCGATCGCGAGCAGCACCCCGGTCAGGATGCCGATGCTCACGATCACGAGCAGGCCGGTGCGGACTTCTTCACGGCGGATTTGCATAGGATTTTGGCGGGTTTAATCGGAGGGCGTCGTCTGGGTATCTATCGGGCCTTCGGTGCGGCCTTCGACGAATTGCGCGACCACGGGGTCGTCGGATTGGCGGAAGCGCTCGGGGCGGTCTTCTTCGATGATCTTTCCGTGATAAAGCATCGCCATGCGCGTGGCGATGCGGAATGCGCTGTCCATTTCATGCGTCACGATGATCGACGTCGCCTTCGTCTTTTCGGTCAGCGAAATAATCAACTCGTCGATCACCGAGGAGACCACGGGGTCCAGCCCGGCGGACGGTTCGTCGAAAAGGATCAACTCCGGATTGAGCACCAGCGCCCGCGCAAGGCCGATCCGTTTGCGCATTCCCCCGGACAGCTCCGAGGGCATATAACTCTTGGTATCCTCCATGCCCACCAGCCCCAGCTTCTCATCGACGATCACATCGATCTCCTTCTTGGACATATCGGTCAATTCCTCCAGCGGCAGCGCCAGGTTATCCCGTACCGAGAGCGACGAAATCAGCGCGGAATACTGGTACACCATCCCGATGTGCTGCCGCATCTTGTTCAGTTCCGGGCGCATCATTCGGGTCACTTCCTGCCCCTTGAATTTCACGCTGCCGGAGGTTGGATGAAGGATGCCCAGGATGAGCCGCAGCGTCGTGCTCTTGCCGCCGCCGCTCTGCCCCATGATGACCAGCCGCTCCTGCGGCGCCACCGTCAGGTTCAGGTCGGTGAGAATCGACTTCCTGCCGAAGGAGAGGTGCACGTGCTTCATCTGCACCACGGGCGCGGGCGCCCGTGCCGGCTGGGCGGTTTGCGACTGGGGTTCCTCGATCATTGGTAAATGGCCACCAGGATGATATTGGCCAGTGTGTCGAAAGCGATGACGACCGTGATGGCCGTCACAACGCTCGAAGTAGTTGCATCCCCTACGCCGGCCGCGCCGCCGTGTACCGTCAGGCCCTTGTAACACGCCACAAGGCTGATGATCAGCCCGAATAGCACACTCTTGACCACGCCGGCGATGATGTCCCGGTTCTGAATCGAGTCATGCACGAGCTGGAGGTAATATTGCGGCGCAATATCGAGCTGCCACCTCGAGACCAGCAGCCCCCCCAGCAGCGCCGCCACATTCGACACCACCACAAGGCACGGCATCAGCAGCACCGTCGCCAGCAGCCGCGGCGATACCAGGAACCGCAGCGGCCCGATCCCCATCGCCTCGATCGCCTCGACCTCCTCCGCCACCGTCATCGTCCCAAGCTCCGCCGTGTACGCCGCCCCGATGCGCGCCGCCAGCATGATCCCCGTCAGCAGCGGCCCCAGTTCCCGCGTAAAGCCCACCGTCACTAGCCCCGGCACCAGATTCTCCGTCCCGAAGGTCCGAAGCTCGTACCCCGTCAGCAGCGCCATCGTCAGCCCCAGAAAAAACGACACCAGCGCCACCAGCGGCACCGAGCCCACCCCGGCCCGATCCGTCTCATGAAAGAAAACCGAGAGCCGAAACGGCGGACGCCCGCTCATCATATGCTCCACTGTCTCCTGGACTGTCTCGATCAGCAGCCAGAGAACGCTGCTCAGGTGCTGCAGGGCATGCTTGACGGGGGGAATACGGTCTAGGAGCGTCACGGTTCGCGGATGGGAATTCGCAGAGAGTAGCGAATTAGTCCGCCTCGTCGAGCCCGGTAAAGGAGAGAACGTTGCCGCCTCACCGCACCTTGTCGTACCCGCCGACCGGCTCCACGGGCATCCCGGATCGGAACTCCTCGTGCATCGCCTGCCCGCCCGCGTAACCGATCCATCCCGCAAGGCAGAAATCGACGATGGCGAATGCAAGTGTCAGCGCATTAAGCACATGCCGGCTCTTTGGCCACTTGATCGGCGCCAAGAGCGCAATCAGGCTTACCCCGATCAGCACGTCAAACCACACCCTCGCCCGCAGTGCCCGCTGCCCGTGCGCGTCCAGCCATGCGTCCGCCTGGTCCGTCGGCATCTTTGCCTCGATCGTATCGTAGCCCTGATCCCCGAAATAGATCACCGGAATCGTCGACGCCGCCCCGATCAGGATCAGGATCAGCGCCGTGATCTGCGCCTGCCTGCTCCTCAGGATCATCGCGATCACCAGCGCCAGCGAGCCCAGCGCCAGCCCGTAAATCGGGATCGGATTGAGCAGAACATGGACATATTCAGGCTGCCTGAGGTGGATCAGGATCGATTTCCAATAGGTGAATAAAGACATGACAAAATTTCTCAAAGCCGCGGCGCTTATTGGCCGCGTTCCCTCAATTTAGCGCCCTTTCGCGTCCCGCAACCGCGGGATTTCGAATTTTGCCAGCCACCCTAATCCTGCCCACAAGCGATGCTCAGTATCATATCATACGCCTCCTCCGTCAGCGGCATCACCGATAGCCGCGAATTTCTGACCAGCGGGATTTCCTCCAGTTCCGGCGTCCTTTTGATCTTTGCGAGCGTCACGGGAGACCGCAGCGGCTTCACCGGCTTCAGGTCCACGCAAACCCACTCCCCGGCTTTCGCGGTGGGATCGGGATAAGCCGACCGCGTGACCGCCGCCACGCCCACCACCTCCTTGCCCTCGGCGCTGTGATAATACAGCACCCGGTCCCCCTTGCGCATCGCCTTCAGATTATTGCGCGCCTGGAAATTTCGGACACCGGTCCATGCCGTGCCGCCATCCTTTACAAAGCGATCCCAGGAGTAGGCGCCGGGCTCTTGCTTGACCAGCCAGTGGTTGGGAGTAGCCACGGAACGATAGAGCAGGAACCGCCCACGCCCCGCAAGTCAAAATCTGTAGGCCGCCAAATGACTCGCGCCGCAAAGCCAAATCCTCTCCCCGCCGCGCCCTCAGTTGCTCGACGCCTGCGGGGGCTGTCCGGATACCGTCGGCGGGTCGGTGGTCATGCCGCCGGGCGGGTCGGTGTTGACATTCAACAATTGCTCCAGTCCCGCGTCTGGCGCCGCGCCCAGGTCGACGGCGCGCCTGTAATACTTGCCGGCCAGTTCCTTGTTCGGAGGCTGCTCTATCGTATAGATGACGGCGAGGTTGAAATAAGCATCCGCATAGTTGGGGTCCAGCTCGATCGCCGTCTCCAGTTCCTTGCGGGCCGCCTCCTGCCACCCTTTTTGGCTGGCCGTGATCCCCAGGTAGCAATGGGCGACGGCATATTTGGGATTAATGGCCAGCGCCCGGGTTAGCTCGTTGATCGCCTCGTCATATCGCTTTTCCTGGTAATAGACGATCCCCAGCGTGCAATGGGAAAACGTGTCCTCGGGCGCGATCGCAACCGCCTTCTTCAGCGCTTCCTCCGCCAGCTTGTATTTATCATTGTGGTAATAGACCACGGCCAGATTTGACAGGATATAGACATTGTCCGGCGCCTTCGCGAGCATCCCTTCGTAAATTTTCTCCGCTTCCCGGAACTGCTGCCTTTCGAACGCATCCTTCGCGTTGTGCGCGTCGTCCAGCATGTCATCCGGCACCCCCGGTCCTGATTCGGCCGCCGGCGCATTCGCTCCGTTGCCGTTCGATTCCGTTGCCGGCTCTTTATTGGCCGGGGTCGATTCGGAATTCATTCCCTGATGCGCCATTGATTCTGACTCGAGCGCGCTTTCCGCCGACTCCGGCGCGGTATTCTTGGCAAGCTCCGTCGGAGTCGTGCCCGGGGAGCCGGCTGTGGTCGCCGGCGTCGGGTTGGCCGTCGCGCCCGGTTTCGGCTGCTCCACGGGAGGCGAGGGGATTGGCGATTCCTGTTTCGGCGCCGCAATCGAGATATTCATCGAGCTATCGACCGGCTCCGGGATGTCGATCGACGGGTCCTTGAACAGCGACCTTTCCTTGTCCGTCAACTGGAGGATCGGCTGGCCCAGGTACTCGATATTCTTGAGCAGCGTATCCGATTGGATTTGAAGCTGGGACAACTCCGAGACGACCAGCCTTCGCGCCTGGTCCCGCCTTGCCTCTTCCTTCAATTCCCGCAACACGATTCCGCGCAGCAGGCCGTTTTCGTCCGTGAGTGTCTTTCTTTCACCATCGTTCACGGCGCTGTTCGCCTTCAATTGGGCCAGCTCGGACGTCGTGCTGTCGTACTCCTGCTGCAAGTCATTGAGGCTCGACTGGACATTGTCGCGATCCTGCTGCGCCGCCGCCAGTTGCGTCTTCGCGTCGGTCAATTGCTTGCGCAGGTCGGCGATCTGCTTGTCCTTCCCCGGCGAGCCGGACTTGATGGAATCGATGGTCTTTTGATCTTCCACCAGCTTCTCGCTCAGCGTCGCGTTTTCCGCCAGCAATTCGTTCACCCGCTTCTCCGCGTCGCGCGCCTTGCCCAGGTCGGCCAGCGCCTGGTCGCGTTGCGCTGCAATCTGGTCGCGGTCGGTTTTGATCGTCACGATCTGCTTTTGCGCATCCGCCAGCTTGCCCGTCAGCGACTCGACTTGCTCCTTCGAGGCCGTCAGTTCCGACGCAACCTTCGACGAACTGGCGTACTCCGCCTCAAGGTCCTTGTTCCGGGCATCGGCTGCCGCGAGCTGCTTGCTCACCGCCCCGGTGGCCGCGCGGGCATTCGCGGCGCGGCGCGCATCCTCGGAGGCCTGTTCATCGGCGGCATCGCGATCCGCCTCCGCATCCTTGAGCCCCTGCTCCAGTTGGGCGATCCGGTCCGACAACGCTTTCGTGTTGCCGCTGGCCGGCGCGCGGGTGGCAAGCGCGTTCTGGGCCTGCTCGAGCTGGCTCTTCAGGTTGGCCTCGCTTGTCTCTCGCGTTTTCGCGGCGCGCCGGGCATCCTCGGCGGCCTGCTCGGTGGCGGCGTCGCGGTCGGCCTCCGCATTCTTCAGCGCATCCTCCAGTTGCGAGACCCGATCCAAAAGATCCTTTTGTGGACCGCCGGCCACGGCATGGTCGGAGACTGAATTTTGGTATGCGTCCTCCGCCTGCTTGAGCTGCCCTTTCAGTTCCGCCTCGCCCACCTTGCTCGTGTCCAGTTGCTTGAGCGCGTCAGTCAGCTTGCCCGCCAGATCCTGGTTCTCCCCCTCGACCGTCTTCAATTTTTTCTGCGAAGCCCGCAGATCGCCCTCCAATTCCTCGATCTCATCGCGCACCCCCTGGGGCGCTCCCGCGCTTTCCTCGGGCGCGGGCGGCGTCGGCGTGGACTGCTGTTCTGCGCCAAGGTCCGGTGCGCCCTCCTCCTTTTGCGGCAATTCCCCATCCATGGCAGGCGCGGTGGTATCGGGAGAGGATCCTTGGTTGCCGAGCTGCTGCTCCAGCCGCGCGATATTCTCCGCCACCTTTTTCTTCCGGTAAGTGATGATGATCGGCTGCCACGTCGGATCGTCCCGCGTGATCTGGTCCAGCAGGCTCGCCGCGTAATGATATTTCTGGAGTGCCTTTTGGGTGTCCCCGTTACTCTCCAGGTGCTCGCCCTCCTCATTGGCCATGTACGCATTGAGGAAAAGGTCCGAAGTATCGGCGCTTTGGGAAAATGCGCGGTGCGGTACGGCCACGGCCAGCAGGGCCAGCGAAAGTACGATCAGGGAATGCCGCATGGGTTTTGGGCTCTCTTTGGTAGAGAGGGCGAGTATGTTAGACCATGCAGACGCCCGGTGCAACCGAATCTCCCGGCTCGCCTCGTTGACAAGCCCCGATATCCGGTGCTAGCTTCCGCCCAACTTTCCCCACGCCCATGTTGGACCGGCAAGTACTGGTATTAAACAGGTTGTGGCAGGCGGTCAACGTGTGCAGCGTCCGCCGTGCCTTTAGCCTCCTATGCCAGGGTCACGCCCAGGTCGTTTACGAGGACGGGAACAAAAACTTCCTCACCCACGACTTCTCCAGTTGGCGCGAATTCTCCCAGCGCGAGCCCGAGGACGAGATGGTCCACACCATCTCCTTCCGCATCCGGATGCCCCGCGTCATCGTCCTCCTCATGTTCGATCGCCTCCCGGCCAAGGAGGTCAAATTCACCCGCCACAACGTCTTCGAGCGCGACAAGAACACCTGCCAATACTGCGGCGTCGTCTTCGACCGCAAGGAACTGAACCTCGACCACGTCATCCCGCGCGACCGCGGCGGCGTGACCTCTTGGGAGAACATCGTCTGCTCCTGCATCCCCTGCAATACCCGCAAGGGCAACCGCCTCCCCCACGAGGCCGGCATGCGCCTCGTCCGCAAGCCCGAGCGCCCGCGCTGGCGCCCCTTCCTCCACCTCACCTTCGGCGGCAATCACCACGAAAGCTGGAAGCATTTCGTCGACATCGCCTACTGGAACGTCGAACTCAGCGATTAGGAGCAGTTCAGATTCTCCGTAGCCGCGCTCGTCCGCGCGCTAGCGCTTTGGTCCTTTTGGTCCCTTCTGTCCCTTGCATTTTCCGCCGCCGCTCTGCCACCTCTGGAAGCTACCGGCTGCTCGCCACCGTCTGCTCCCCCCACGCCGTCGTCGTCAGCGTCCTCAGAATCGGCGCCGGATAAATCCCGAACACAAATATCAGCGCCGCCAGCGCCAAAATCGTCACCCGCGTCACCGGCGCCACAGGCACCGCGCTTTCGCCGGACGGCTCCAGCCAATACATCGCCCGCACCACCTTCAGGTAATAGTAAAATCCCGCGCCCACCGTCACGATGCCGATAAACGCCAGCACGAAGTGCCCTTGCTGAATCGCCGCCGCGAACACAAAAAACTTCCCAAAGAACCCGATCGTCAGCGGCAGCCCCGCCAGCGATAGCATCGCCACCAGCATCGCGAACGCCAGCCCCGGCGCCCGCTTCCCCAGCCCGTTGAAATGCGAGATATCGTCCCCGCCCGTCGCATTCGCCACCACGATGATCACGATGAAACTCAGCAGCGTCATCAACAGATAACCCGCCAGGTAAAACGCGATCGCATTCGACGCCCCCGCCGCGTCCAGGCTCGTCACCGCAACCAGCAAATATCCCGCATGCGCGATGCTCGAGTAAGCCAGCAGCCGCTTCAGGTTATTCTGCGGCATCGCCGCCAGATTCCCATAGATCAGCGTCAGCGCCGCCAGCACGGACAGAATCCCGATCACCTTCTCCCTCATCATCGGTACCGATAGAAATGTCTCCACCACGCGAATCAGCACGATGAATCCCGCCGCCTTCGATCCGACCGATAGAAACGCCGTCACCGGCGTAGGCGCTCCCTGGTACACATCCGGCACCCAAAACTGGAACGGCACCGCCGCGACCTTGAATCCCAGCCCCATCAGAATCAGCAGAAATCCAAACAGCAGCGGCGCCCGCGCTCCCGGCAGCATCCTCATCGCATCCGCCGCCGCCGCCAGGTTGGTCGTGCCGGTCAGCCCGTAAATCCACGTCACCCCATACACGAAAAACCCGGTCGAGAGCGCCCCGAGCACCAGATACTTCACCCCGGCCTCCAGCGACGCCGAGTTGCGCCGCATATACGCCACCAGGATGTAAAAAGAAATCGTCACCAGCTCCAGCGACACAAAAATCATCACGAAATCCACCGCCGACGCCATCCACATCAGCCCCGCGCACGTGAAGATCGGCAGCGTGTAAAATTCCCCAATCCCCGCATCCGGGTGCGACCCGTAAACAAAACGCCGCACCACGTCCCGGTATTCCAGCGACATGATCAGGACCAGGATCGTCGTCAGCAGCGCAATCCGCTTGAAAAAGATCGCCAGCGCGTCCGCCGTGTAGAATCGCCCGCTCGCCCCGCCCCCGTGTACAACGAAGAAGCTGGCAATAAACACAATGCTCAGCCCCGTGATGCCCATCCCGGCCACAAAACCCTTTTCCCGGTCATTCGCAAAGGACTCGTAGATCAGCAGGAAAATTCCCGTGACCACGACGGCGATTTCGAGCAAAGCGGGCGTGATCATTTATTGTACGGCGAATTGTTGGGCGGTCATCTCCGCGACCGGCTTCAGCAGGTGAATGAAAATCTGCGGGAAAAATCCTCCCAGCAGCAGCGCCGCCAGCAGCAGGATCAGCGGCCAGCGCAGCGTCGTGATGTCCTTCAGCCCCGTCCAGCGCTCCTGGATTTCCCCCTGAAACACCGCCTTGTAACCCCGCAGCATATAAACCGCCGAGATAACCACCCCCCACAGCGCCAGCACCGTCGCGATCTGGATATGCGAGTACGGCGACGCCGTCCCGTCTTTGAAGGCCCCGAAAAACACCAAAATCTCCGAGGCGAAATTCGCGAACCCCGGCAACCCGATCGCCGCGAACGCCGCCAGCCCAAACGCCAGCCCCAGCGCCGGCATCGGCTTCGCAAGTCCGCCCAGTTCCGCAAAGGAAAGCGTCCCCGTTCGCTCCCGCACCTGTCCCGCGATGGCGAACAGCGCCGCGATCGACAGCCCGTGCGCAAACATCAGCAGCGCCGCCCCGGTCGTCCCGATGACATTGAACGAAACCAGCCCCAGGAAAATATAACCCATGTGCATCACGCTCGAATAACCCAGCATCATATCCAGCCGCTTCTGCCCGATCGTCACCAGCCCCGCGTAAATGATATTTCCCACCAGCAGGATCAGCAGCAGCCCTGCATAGTGCCGCGCCGAATCCGGCAGCAGCGGCAGCGCCACGCGCAGCAACCCATATAGCCCGAATTTTTTGATCACCCCCGCGTGCAGCATCGCCGCCGGCGCCGGCGCGGACGCATACGCCGTCGGCGCCCACGTATGGAATGGAAACAGCGAGATCAGGATCCCGAACCCGAGGAGCAGCGCCAGGTAAATGGCATTCCGCGAGCCGGGATTAATCAGTTCCCTATGCTGCTGAAGCACCGTGATGTCAAAGGTGCGGAAACCGGCCGGAAAGCTCAGGTACAATCCAATCAGCCCCAGCAGCAAAATGAAGCTCCCCACCGCCAGATAAACCGTGATCTTCCACGCTGCCGCCTGCCGGTCCCCCGTCCCCCAGATGCCGATCAGCAAAAAGGTCGGCACCAGCGCCAGCTCATGGAACGCATAGAAAAAGAACAGGTCCAGCGACGCGAATGCCCCTATCGCCCCAGCCGAGATAAACAGCAGCGACGCAAAGTAACCCCGCTCATTCCCCTCGACCGCCGGCGCCACCCACACCGCCGCCACCGTGACGATCGCCGTCAGCAGCAGCATCACCAGGCTCAGCCCATCCACTCCCAGGAAAAATTGCAGCCCCCATTCCGGCAGAATCGGAAACCGCACCGTCTCCTGGTACCCGCCGATATCCGCGTGATACCCCGCGATGATCCCGATCGTCAGCAGCAGGTTCACCCACGCCGCGGCATTCGCCGTCCGCCGCGTCGGCGCCCCAAGCAGGATCGCCGCCGCCGCGAGAATTGGAACAAGGAGAAGGAGGAGCAGCATCAGGAAAAACTTTCAAAATCCGAAACCCAAAATCCGAAACGAACAATTCGAGCCTGGCGCGCTCTGCGCGCCAAATCTTTCGATTTCCGATTTTCGAATTTCGAATTTCTCTTCATGGTTTGCTAAAGAGGAAATAGTAGATCAACACCACCGACCCGGCCCCGAACAGGAACGCGTACGCCTGCAAATTCCCGAATTGCAGGAACCGCAGCACAAACCCCGTCACCCACGCCGCCCCGCTGATCCCGCGCACGATCACCCCATCCAGTATCCACCGGTCAAACGTCGCCCCCAGCGATGCCGCCAGGTCCTGCGTGTACGCGATCATCGTCTGGTAGAATTGATCGATGTAAAACCGGTTCGCCAGCAGCGGCACGAGAATCGGGTCCGAATCCTTCTCCTTGTACACAAACCACGCCAGCCCCGCCCCCGCGATGAATACTGCGATCGACAGCCCCATCACCACCGGGTTCGGATGCTCCGCCGGCAGCGTGAGAAATTTCCCCGCGAAAAACGGAAATCCCGCCATCACCGAAGGCACCGCCAGGATCATCAGCGGAACCGTCATCACCCCCGGCGGCTGATGCCCCTCGCGCGCATGCTTGCTGCGCGTATGTCCCCAAAACACCACCACCATCAGCCGGAACATATAGAACGACGTCAGAAACGCCGTCGCCAGCGCCAGCGAGAACACCAGCGGATGATTCGTGTCCCGCGCCGCGGAAATAATCGAATCCTTGCTAAAGAACCCGCTGAACGGCGGGCATCCGCACAGCGCCAGCGTCCCCGCCAGGAATGTCAGGAACGTGCTCGGCAGCCGATTCTTCAGCCCGCCCATTTTCCAGATGTCCTGCTCGTGATGCGTCCCGTAAATCACCGCCCCCGATCCCAGGAACAGCAGCGCCTTGAAAAACGCGTGCGTAAAAAGATGGAACATCGCCGCGCTGTCCGCGGCCAACCCGATCGCCGTCACCATGTAACCCAGTTGTGATAGCGTCGAGTACGCCAGGATGCGCTTGATATCGTTCTGCTGCGTCGCGATCAGCGCCGCCCCCGTCGCCGTGATGATCCCAATCGTCATGATTACCGCTTGCGCCCCCGGCGACCCCTGCACCAGGAAGAACACCCGCGACAGCATATACACACCCGCCGCCACCATCGTCGCCGCATGGATCAGCGCGGAGACCGGCGTCGGGCCCTCCATCGCATCCGGCAGCCATACGTGCAGCGGGAATTGCGCCGATTTTCCCACCGCCCCGCAAAACACCAGCAGCGTCGCCACCGTCAGATACCCCGGACTCGCCAGCAGCCCCGGCATCGCCGCCTTCAGCGGCCCGAAATAAACCGTCCCCGTATGCACCCACAGCATCAGGATTCCCAGCATGAACCCGAAATCCCCGATGCGATTGCACATAAACGCCTTGTTCGCTGCCGCGGGCGGCGCCGGCTTGTCGTACCAATGCCCGATCAGGATATACGAGCTGACCCCCACCAATTCCCAAAAGATGAACATCATCACGAAGTTGTTCGCGAACACGATCCCTATCATGGAAAACATGAACAGCGACAGCCCCGCGAAGTAACGCGATTTCCCCTCGTCCTCCTCCATATACCCGAGCGAATAAACATGGATCAGCAACCCGATCCCCGTGACGATAAACAGCATCGTCTTGCTCAATTGATCGATCGTGAAACCGATCGTGATCGTGAACACCGGCCCGAGATTGAGCCAATCATATTCCTTCACCGGCATCGCATCTGGCTTTGCAAAGAGCAGGCACGTGCAAACAAACGAAACCAGGCACGCCGCCACCGATAGCATCGCGCTGAAATTTCGCGCCCGCTGCGCGAAGAACGTGATAAACGCCGCGCTCAATAACGGAGTGAGTAGAATGATCCAGGGCAGCGTCATGTCAGAACTTCAGGCTGGTGATATCCTCCACGTGCGTCGTCTGCCGCGCCCGGTACAGCGCCACGATCACCGCCAGCCCCACCGCCACTTCCGCCGCCGCCACGGTGATGATGAAAAACACCAGCATCTGCCCGTTATAATCCGGCAGCCCGTCCTGCACGTGGAACCGCGAGAACGCCACCAGCGAGAGATTCGCCGCGTTCAGCATCATCTCGAGGCACATAAAAATAATGATGATATTCCGCCGCAGCAGCACTCCCGCGAACCCGATCGCAAACAGCAGCCCGCTCACCAGCAGATAATCGTCAAGCGTCAGTTCCATATCACTTCAGCTCCCTCTTGCTGAGGATCACCACTCCCACCGTCGCCACCAGCAGCAGCACTCCCACCACCTGGAACGGCAGGTTGTAACTCGAAAACAGCAACCTTCCCACGTTTTCCACATCATACAGATGCTCGTGCAATTTCGGAAATGGCCGCCCCCCGAACGGCACATCCCCGATCACCGCGCAGAGCTGCGCCATGAATGCCGCCGCCACCGCCACGCCCCCGATGATTACTCCCGTATTCAGCTTCCGCCGCTCCTCCGCCTTCAGGTCCAGCAGCATGATGATGAACAGGAACAGCACCATCACCGCTCCCGCATACACCAGCACCTGGATCGTCCCGATGAAGTAAGCATCCAGCATCACGAACAGAGCCGCCAGCCCCACGAACGAAACCACCAGGCTCAGCGCGCTCGCCACCGGGTTGCGGTTGAACACCACCGCCGTGGCAAACCCGAGCATCAACGCGGCAAAAAACCAGAAGAAGAGCGCGCTCATCGTGTCGTTACTTCAGCGGATTCCATTTAAAGACCAGGTCCTCCAGCGTCCCGCCGATCTCGTACAATTTCGCCTTGTCATGCACCATTTGGTCCCGGCTGAAACCGGTGATCGCATAATCCTTTCGCAAAAAAATCGCCTGCTCCGGGCAAACCTCCTCGCACATCCCGCAGTAAATGCACCGCGTCATGTCGATATCGAATTGCTCCGGGTATTTCTCCACCTTCGCCCATTTCCCGGCCGCCGGGATTTCCCCCGGCTTGATCCGGATCGCGCGCGGTGGGCAGATGAATTCGCACAACTGGCACGCCACGCACCGCTCCCGCCCCTTCTCGTCCTTCACCAGCGCCGGCGCGCCGCGATAATATGGCGGCAGCGACGCATCCCACTTCTCCTCCGGGTATTGCATGATCACCTTCGTCTTCCCCGTGAGCATATTCTTGAAATGCTTCAACGTAATCATCAGCCCGCCCACCACCTGCGGCAGGTACATCTTTTCCCAAAAAGTCAGCTTCGGACGTTGGACGGTGTAAGCCATGAAAAGTTAAAATTCGAAACTCGAAATTCGAAACTCGAAGAAAATGCCGCCAATCGAGCGCGCATCGCGCGCCCAATCTTTCGAATTTCTGATTTCGAATTTCGAATTTTTCATTTTGCCATCAGTGCGATCAGGAAGGCGGTCACGAACACGTTGATCAGCGCAATTTCAAAAAAGAAAATCCATCCCAGCCGCATCAGTTGGTCGTAGCGGAACCGCGGCAGCGTCCACCGCACCCAGATGAAGAACAGCAGCAGCGCCGCCACTTTCGCGAAGAACACGCCGATATTCACCAGCCCCCAGATCCACGCCGGGATCGCGTGCAGCGCCGCCAGGCCCCCATTGCCAGCCCCGTCCGGAATCCCCGGGAAATGCCATCCCCCCAGGAACAGCGTCACGATCAGCGAAGACCCCGCGATCATCGCCGCGTATTCGCCCAGGAAAAACAGCGCAAACTTCATCGACGAGTACTCCGTATGATAACCCCCCACCAATTCCTGCTCCGCCTCCGGCAGGTCAAACGGCAGCCGGTTCGTCTCCGCGAACATCGAGATGGTAAAAATCACGAACGAAATAAAAATCGGGAACCACAGGATGATCTTGTGCAGGTCCAGGTGCCCGTTGCTGAACGGCGCCAGCAGCCACCCGTTCTTGATCTGGTAATCCACGATATCGCTCAGGTTCAGCGTGCCCAGCACCAGGAAGAGCGGAATCACCGAAAGCCCAAGCGATAGCTCGTACGAGATCATCTGCGAACTCGAACGTATCCCTCCCAGGAACGAGTACTTCGAATTGGCCGACCACCCCGCGAGCACGATCCCGTAAACCCCCAGCGACGAAAACGCGAAGATGAACAGCGGCCCCACGTTCACATCCGCGATCACCATCTTGTCCCCCAGGAAGCTGCTCCCGAATGGAATCACCGCCAGGCTCACAATCACCGACCCGATCCCCAGCGCCGGTGCGATCCAGTAATAGAATTTGTTCACGTGCGCCGGCGTGAAATCCTCCTTGATGAGCAGTTTCACCGCATCCGCGATCGGCTGCCCCAGCCCCCCGAGAAACGGCGAAAAATCCTTCTTCGCCCCCAGCAGCGATATTGGAAACCCGACCCGGTTCGGCCCCAGCCGGTCCTGGATCAGCGCGCTCACACGCCGCTCCGCATACACCGTGTACGAAACCATGGTCAGCACAATCCCCAGCACCGCCACCGTCTTCGCAAGCGAGGTGAGGATCAAATACCAGTCGATGGAGTTCAGGAGGTCCATTGGGTAAAAATTCGAAATTCGAAATTCGAAATCCGAAACCGGAGGTCTGACAACGATGTTTCCGTCCCAAGCGCGCCTCCGGCGCGCCTGATCATTTTCGAATTTCGAATTTCGAATTTCGATTTTGTCTTCATGCCTTTCCGGGTTCAACCCCCTCCAGTTTCAACCCCACCCCCAGGTCCCCGATCTTGCTCAGGCTCAATTCCGCGAACGCCGGGATCGCCGCCGCCATTTGCTTGAACACATCCTCGATCATGTAAATCCCGTTCGCCCCCGAAACCCCCTGCAAAAGGTCGCGAATAATCTCCCAGTCGTCCCGCGCCGACCCGGGCGCCTCGATGGCCCGGTTCAGCCGCTGCAACCGTCCGTTCTTATTGATCATCGATCCCCGCTTCTCCGCAAACCCGCTCGATGGCAGCACGATGTGCGCAAGCTTCGTCGTTCCGTTCGGCAAAATTCCCATCGCGATAATCAGTTCCGCATTCGCAATCTCCTCCCCCGTAATTTTCGTCGCATCCTCGCCCAGCACAATCAGCGCCTTCACCGTCTTGTTCTTCAGCCCGCCCGAGATCACCCCGAGCTGCGACCCCGGCACTCCTCCCGTCACCCCCATCAGCCGCGCCCCCGCCGTATTCGCGTTCCGGTCCGTGCTTAGCAGGATTTTGTCCCCCTCCGCGTTGCGCGGAATAACATCGATCAGCGTCGTCCCCAGCGCCTCCGCCAGCCGCTTTGTCAGAAACAATTCCTCATTCGTCATGCTGCCCGACGCGATGATCGCAACCTCATGCCCGCGAAACCGCTTCAGCTCCGTCGCCGCCCGGCTCAGCGCGATCTCCCATTGCGTGATCTCATTCCCCGCAGCCCCCTTCACCGTCGGATTCGTCAGCCGCTCCGGGCTTTGCAGGTAATGGAAATTCAGCCGCCCGTGATCGCACATCCAGATCGAGTTGACGTCGTTGTTCTCCCGTGGCGTCTGCCGGTAAATGATATTCTCCCGCGTCCCGACGATCGTATTGCACCCGGTCGCGCAACTCGTGCAGATGCTCTTCGTCTCCTTCAGGAACCAAACCCGCATCTTGAACCGGAAATCCGTCGAGGTCAGCGCCCCCACCGGGCAAATATCCACCGTGTTCAGCGAGTAATTGCTGTCCAGCGTCCGGTCCGGATGACACGCGATCGTCGAGTAACTGCCGCGATTCACAAATCCCAGCACGTCATCGTGCGCCACCTCCTGCATGAATCTAATGCACCGCGAGCATAGCACGCAGCGCTCCGCGTCCAGCGTGACGCGCGGTCCCACCTCTACCCGCTTCGGCTTCTTCACCTTGTGCTCCAGGAAGCGTGACCCCCCGTTCCCATACTCCACTGAAAACTCCTGCAACTGGCACTCCCCCGCCTGGTCGCAAATCGGGCAATCCAGCGGATGATTGATCAGCAAAAATTCCATCACCCCCTGCCGGCACTCCTTCACCATCGGCGAATCCGTCCGGATTCCCATCCCCTCCGCGATATCCTGCGCGCAGGATATTTGCGGACGCGGAATCCACCCGATCTCCGCCTTCCCATCCGGCCCCATCACAGGTTTCCGGTCCGGCCCCATCTTCGGCATCCCCATTTCGATCAGGCACATCCGGCAATTGCCCGGCGATGACAGCTTCGGGTGGTAGCAATACCTCGGCACGAATTTCCCCGCCTTCGCGCACGCCTCGATCACACGCGTCCCCTTGGGAAATTCCATCCACACGCCATCGATCTGGACGTTCAGCATTTGGACTGGTGCGGCGGTTTCAGTGCTCATGCGCGGGTAGTGGGTCGGGCGCCGACGTGCTGCCGGCAAGCGCGATGACCTCGTGCGTCCCCTCGCTGTGAGGACCATGCACGATCGCGATTTCCGTATTCTCGATCAATTGCTCGGGCAAAATCTCCGGCGGCATCGGCGGCGGCGGCGGTTTCGATGCGCGCGCCTCGAAGTCCGATTTGAATTTGGCCACAAAACTCTGCGTCGGCCACGCGCACGCCTCGCCAAACGCGCAAATCGTCCGCCCCGCGATGTTATCCGCCACGGTCTTCAGCGTGTTCGCGTCCCCCTTCACACCTCCCCCCGCCAGCAGCCGTTCGGTGATTTTCTTCATCCACAGCGACCCTTCGCGGCACGGCGTGCACTGCCCGCAACTCTCGTGCGCGTAAAATTCGTTGATATTGTTCAGCGTCCACACCATGTCGCGCGTATCGTCCAGCACGATCACCCCGCCCGACCCCGCCATCGATCCCACCGCCGCCAGCGAATCAAAATCCATCGGCACATCCTCCAGCCCGATCTCCCGCTCCGCCATCGTCCCGTCCGCCTGTTTCTCCTTCAGCTTGTACCGGTCGGTCGCGCTCAGCACCTTCGCCGATGACCCGCCCGGGATCACCGCCTTGATCTTCCGCCCCGGCTTCGGCCCGCCGCACACTTCGTTGATCAATTCCCCCATCGTCAGCGACCCCACTTCCACCTCGAAATACCCCGGCTTCTGCACATCCCCGCTCACGCACAGAATCCGCGTCCCCGTATTATTCGGCCGCCCCAGCTTCGCATACTCCGCCCCGCCCATCTTGATGATGTGCTTCACATGGCACAGCGTCTCGACGTTGTTCACGATCGTCGGGCACTGGTAAAGCCCCAGCACCGCCGGGAAATAAGGCGGCTTGATCCGCGGATATGCCCGCTTCCCTTCCAGCGATTCGATCAGCCCCGTCTCCTCGCCGCAAATGTAAGCCCCCGCGCCCCGATGCACATAAATCTCCAAATCAAATCCCGACCCCAGAACATTCTTCCCCAGAAATCCCTTCGCCCGCGCATCCGCCAGCGCCTTCTCCAGGATTTCCGCCCCCTCCGGGAATTCCCCCCGGATATAAATGTACGCCAGATGCGCCCCCACCGCGAAGCAGGAGATAATCATCCCCTCGATCAACTGATGCGGGTCCTGGTGAATGATATACCGGTCCTTGAACGTCCCCGGCTCCGACTCATCCGCGTTGCAAATCAAATACACCGGCTTCGCCCCGCCAGGCTTGATGAATCCCCACTTCACCCCGCACGGGAATCCTGCCCCGCCCCGCCCGCGCAACCCCGACGCCTTCACCTCGTTCACAATATCACCCGGCGGCATCTTGATCGCCTTCTTCAATTCCTCGTACCCGCCGTAAATCAGGTATTTGTCGATGTCGTTGGACCACCCCTCGCGGTCGATATTCTGGAACACGATCCGCTTTTCCCGCCAATGCGGCGGATGAATCTTCGGCGCCGTTGCGCTCGATCCGCTGCTCTCCACCAATTGCGGAATCGTCTCCGCCGTCACCCGCTCGTGCAGATCGTCGTTCGACATCGCCACCGGCGCCGTTCCGCAACTCGCCAGGCACTCGACAAACTCCACCGAGTACTTCCCATCCGCGCTCACCGACACCGGCTCATCGTGCGAATGCCCATGCCCATTGATCCCCGTCGCCGCCCGAATCTTCTCCATCATCCCATAGCTGCCCGCCATCGCGCACGACAGCGTCCGGCACACCCGGATGTGCGTCCGCCCGATCGGCTTCCGCCGGAACATCGGGTAAAACGTCACCAGCTCCAGCACATTGATCGGCTCGATTTCCAGCTTCGACGCGATCCACATGATCGCCTCGTCCGAGATATGCCCGAAGTGCTCCTGGATCAAGTGCAGCAGCGGCATCGTCGCGCTGCGCCGCGAGACAGGGTAATGCGTAATCACCTTGTCGATCTTCGCTTCGAGCGCCGCGGGCAGGTTCATTGGTCAAAACTCCCTTCCTGTCCGATCAGCTTCCCGTCCACGAAATGGATCACCACCGTCTTCCCATTCTGCACATACACATACCGCAGCACGGGCAGCGTCTTCACATCGGCCTGGAGCGCCATCTCGCGCGTCTCCTGCCGCGTCGGCGTGCCCAGGATCGATTCGACCTCCTTCGGGCTCATGTCCATCTTCACGCAGTTCAAATTCGCGTCCGTCAGCTTTCGCGCGCATCCCGGCAGCGTCACGCACGCGATCAGCGCTGCCACGGCGAAGGATGGAAATCGCGCGCTCATCGCTTTCAACGGTCGCATTCCCCCATTACGAAGTCGAGCGATCCAAGGATCGCCACGGTATCGCTCATCATGTGGCCGGGCAGGATGGCCGGCAGGATGCTCAGGTTCACGAACGAGGGCGCCCGGATTTTCAGCCGGTGCGGCGTCCCGCCCCCCTTCGAGTTGATGTAAAAACCCAGTTCCCCCTTCGGATTCTCCGCGCCGAAATAAACCTCGCCCGGCGGCGCGTCGATCCCCTCCGTATGGATGATGAAGTGATGGATCAACTGCTCCATCTTCGTCAGCACCTCCGATTTCGGCGGCGGGAAATTCTTCGGATCGCTCACGTTGATCGGCCCCTCCGGCAGATTCGCCAGCGCCTGGTTCAGGATTTTCACGCTCTGCCGCATCTCCTCCAGCCGCACTAGGTATCGGTCGTAGCAATCCCCCGCCGAGCCGATCGGGATATCGAAATCATACTTCTCGTAATCGAGATACGGCGAAATCTTCCGCAAATCGCGATCCACCCCCGAGGCCCGCAAATTCGGCCCCGAGAGCCCGTACGCAATCGCCATCTCCTTGGAAATAACCCCCACCCCCTGCGTCCGCTCCATCCAGATCCGGTTTCTCGAGAGCAGATGGTCCGACTCATCCAGCACCGGCGGGAATTCATCCAAAAACTTCCTCACCACCGGGAAAAAGGAATCCGGCAAATCCCGCGTCTGCCCCCCGATCCGCGTATAGCTCGTCGTGAATCGCGCCCCGGAGATGATCTCGCACAGGTTATAAATCTTCTCCCGCTCCGTGAACGTGTACAGAAACACCGTCATCGCCCCCACATCCATCGCATACGCCCCCAGCCCCAGCAGATGCGAGGAAATCCGCGCCAGCTCGCAACAGATCACCCGGATCGCCTTGCCCCGCGGCGGCAGTTCCCACCCCATCAATTTCTCCACCGCCAGCGCGTACGCCACGTTATTGGCCAGCGGCGCAAGGTAATCCAGCCGGTCCGTATACGGCACAAACTGGTTGAACTGCATCGCCTCCGCGATTTTCTCGTCCCCCCGGTGCAGGTAGCCGATATCCGGCGTCGCCTTCGTGATCAGTTCCCCATCCAGTTCCAGCACGATCCGCAGCACCCCATGCGTCGCCGGGTGCGAAGGCCCCATATTCAGCACAAGCTTCTCCCCCAGCAGGTCCCCGGCTTCCAGTTGGGTCGCTGCCGCCGCTGCGCGGGCAGCGGTATCCGGTGTCTTCAACTCTTGGGTGACGGCCATGCGAAGGTGCAAAAAATGGTAAGCTTTGAACTCTACGAGCCCCCCGGAGACAGGGGCAAGCGTGTTTTGTGAAAAGATTCACAAGCGATCCGTAAAACAACGCATCTCCCTTTCAGTGAGACTCTTACGCGCTCACCCATAAGTCCCATGAGTCCCATGACTCGCATAGGTCCCATCTCTCCCCTTCAAGAACCCCTTTGACCCGCCCCTCGCCCTGCTGTTCCATTCCCCCATGGACCGATTGCAGGAAATCCTCGACGCCAAGCGCCGCGAAATCGCCAGGCTCGCCCCTCGCGCCGATCTTTTGCGCGCCGCCGCCCTGCAACGCAACGACTTCCGCAGCTTCCGCCAGGCCATCGACCGCGGCCCCGAGTCCCTCGGCCTCATCGCCGAGGTCAAAAAAGCCTCCCCCTCCGCCGGCGTCATCGCCCAGGCATTCGACCCCGTCCAGATCGCCCGCGCCTATCAATCCGCCGGCGCCAACGCCATCTCCGTCCTCACCGACGAGCCATTCTTCCAGGGCAGCCTCAGCCACCTCACCAAAGTCCGCGCCGCCGTCGATCTCCCCGTCCTGCGAAAAGACTTCATCCTCCACGAGTCGCAAATCTACGAAGCCGCCGTCGCCGGTGCCGACGCCATCCTCCTCATCGTCGCCGCCCTCGACCAACCTGACCTCGAGCGCCTCCTCGCCCTCGCCGTCGATCTCCAACTCGATGCCCTCGTCGAGGTCCACACCTTGGACGAACTCGACCGCGCCCTCCAGACCGACGCCACCATCATCGGCATCAACAATCGCAACCTCGCCACCTTCCAGGTCGACCTCAACACCACTCAGGAACTCGCCGAACAAGTCCCCGACGACATCACATTGGTAAGCGAAAGTGGAATCAAAACCCCCGAAGATACCCGCCTCCTCCTCGACTGCGGCTGCAACGCCATCTTAGTCGGCGAAACCCTGATGCGCGCCGCCGACGTCCACGCCGCCGTCGAAGACCTATTAGGATTCAGAAAGACCGAATAACTCCACTTACTTCTTCTTCGCTTCCTTTGTTTTCTTCTGTTCCTCCTCAAACAACCCCCGCCAGTAATCCAGCCGTTCCTTCACCCGTTTCTCATAACCTATCTCGCTCGGCTCATAATAAATGCGCCCTTCCGGTAAATAAGCCTGCGGCACATACCCTCCCTCATAATCATGCGCATATTGATAACCTTCCCCATGCCCCAGCTTCTTCGCCGACTTATAATGCGCATCCCGCAAATGTTTCGGCACCGCCAGCGTAACTCCCTGCTTCACCTCTGACATCGCCTTCCCGATCGCCGCATACGCCCGATTACTCTTCGGCGCCGTCGCGATATAAACCGTCGCATGCGCCAGCGGTATTTGCGCCTCCGGCATCCCCACAAATTCCACCGCCTGCTGCGCCGCCACCGCGATCACCAGCGCCTGCGGATCCGCCATCCCCACGTCCTCGCTCGCGCAAATCACAATCCGACGCGCGATAAATCGAATGTCTTCCCCCGCGTACAGCATCTTCGCCAGCCAATAAATCGCCGCATCCGGGTCGCTCCCCCTCATACTCTTAATAAACGCACTGATCGTATCATAGTGCTGATCCTCATCCGCGTCATAAACCACCGCCTTCTTCTGGATACTTTCCTCCGCCACCGCGCGAATGAGATGAATCACCCCATCCTGCGTCACCGGAGTCGTCAATACTCCCACCTCCAGCGCGTTCAAACACTTCCGCGCATCCCCGTCGCTCGTCACCGCCAGGTGCCTTAGCGCATCCTCATCCGCCTTCACATGGTATCCGCCGAGTCCCCGCTCCCCGTCCGCCAGCGCCCGCCGCATCAGCGCCATCAAATCCTCCGGCGAAAGCGGCTCCAATTGAAAAACCTGCGACCGCGACACCAGCGGACTATTAATATAAAAAAACGGATTGTGCGTAGTCGCCCCGATCAACCGGATCACCCCGCTCTCCACATCCGGCAGCAAAACATCCTGCTGCGCCTTGTTAAACCGGTGAATCTCATCAATAAACAAAATCGTCCGCGCCCCGCTCGTATCCAATCGGTTCCCCGCCGCCGCGATCACCCGCCGCATATCCCCCACGCTCCCCTCCACCCCGCTCAATTTCTCAAACCGCGACTGCGTCGCCTGCGCAATAATCTGCGCCAGCGTCGTCTTCCCAGTCCCCGGCGGCCCAAACAAAATAATCGACGATATCCGATCCGCCTCGATCGCCCTTCGCAGCAGTTTCCCCGGCCCCAGGATGTGCCCCTGCCCCACATATTCCTCCAGCGTCCGCGGACGCATCCTCGCCGCCAGCGGCTGAGCCGCCGTCGCAGCCGGAGTTTCCGTTTCCGCAAAGAGATCCGCCATCCCGCCAACCTAACCCGCCCCGGTCCCCGCGGAAATTCGAATTTCGTCCCACGGTCGCCAGATCGCTTTTTCCTCCCACCCCCACCCACAGACTTGCTTTATAGAGAGCCAAATGCACGTTCTGGCTCGAACATCACTATACCTTGAACACCTCCCTAGCCGCCGATAGCCGTTTGTGGTCTAGTGGCCCGCAAATGTGGTGCAAACACGCGGGCTCCGCCATCGATGCCATCCGCATCAACGCCATCTCCCGCGAGGTCCGCGATGGCCGCGCCCTCCTCATCAAGCGCCGCCGCTTCGCCAGCGTCCCTCTCGCCCAGACCGCCAATCTCTTCTTCCGTGCCGCCCGCCATCCTGTCTTCGTCTGGGCCCAGGCCGATGTCTGGCAGCGTTGGGAGGTCGAGACATTCAATCTTCTCCACGCACGCCAATTCTGCGCCTTCCCCCTCGGCCCGCGCACCGTCTGCGCCGATATCCTTCCAGGCGTCAGCCTCGCCGATCACTTCGTCAATGGCACCTTCGATTCCGCCATGCTCGACGCCGCCGGCTCCGAATTACGCCGCGCCCACCTCCTCCGCTCCTCCTTCTTCAACGGCCCATGGTCCCACGGCGACCCGAATCTCGCCAATTTCCTCTTCTCCACCCACGAGAAACACGCCCGCCTCATCGATTTCGAGGTCGTCCACGAGCGCCGTCTCCCTGCCATGACCCGCCACGTCGAGGACCTCCTCTCCTTCCTCCAAGACCTCCTCGGCTGCGCCCCCGAGGGCGCCTGGCTTCCCTCAGCGCTCCGTTTCCTCGACGCCTACGGCTGCGGCCAGTCCCTTCGCGAGGCCCTCCGCGAGCGCCTCCGCCTCCCCCGCGGCATCCCGCGTATCTGGTGGTGGATTCGCACCAATTACATCCCAATCGCCTCCACCAGGACCCGGCTCGACCGGCTCAAGGAAGCCCTTGAGAATTAAGCGCCCATGGAGACAAAAAAGTACTCCCCGCTCGTAAGCGAGTTCCTCTTCGTTCCCGAGGACTTGCTCCTGCGCCTCACCCCCTCCCAGCCCGGCCCGGCCGAAACAATCCGCCGCATCCGCGAAGCGAAAGACCAGGACCTCACCGGCGGCGCCGTCCTGGCAGATGCCACCTACCCCCAGCTCATTCGCGCCGGCCTCCTCTACGCCTTCGATGCCATCGCCGAGAGCCATCGCATCGTCCAGGGTGTCGGCAATGACCTCGCCTCCTACTGGCACGGCATGCTCCACAGGCGCGATGGCGATTTCGACAACGCCCGCTACTGGTATCGCCGCACCGGTCGCCTCTCCCTCTTCTCGGAGATGCACGCCCGCGCCGCCGCCGTCTCGCCCCTCATGGCCCGCCAGTCCGATTGGGACCCCTACCTCCTCGTCGGCCAATGCGAGCAGGCCCGCTTCGGCGCCGACCTCGATCAAAAAGAACTCGTGACCCTCCAGCGCATCGAGTTCAACGCCATGTTCGATTACCTCTGGCGCGGCGCTTTTTCCTGACTCGGAAACGCCGGGTGCTGCGCGATCAGCGTCATCGCCCGCGCCAGCAGCCTCTTCCCCGGCTCCATCCGCGGCCACGGCGATGCTCCCGACGGATGCGGCAGCGGAATCAAATCAAACTCCCGCCCGTGCAACTCCGTCCGGTACGCCCGCCCGATCACCTCCTCCATGCGAGGGCAGGGGACAAATCGCTCGATCGCCAGCCGCCCCACCGGGATCACCAGCTCCGGCTCCAGCAGCTCGATCTCCCGCTCCAGCCATCGCGCGCAATTCTCAATTTCCGCCGGATTCGGCACCCGATCCCCGCCCGCCGCATTCCGTCCCGGGAAGCACCGGCACACCGCCGCCATATACACATTCGCCCGGAACATCTCCTCGCTCACCCCCGCCCATTGCTCAAACCACGAAAAAAGCCGCTTCCCCGCCGTCCACGCGAATGGCCGCCCCAGCACCGGCTCCCGCACCCCCGGCGCCTGCCCCACCAGCAGCACCCGGCTCAACACCGCCCCGCCAGAGACCGGTGGCCTCTGCATCTTCGGGCAAAGCCGGCAATCGAGCAGCCGCGACACATGCTCTTGCAACATCCGCTTTCGCCTCGCAGCCGTCGCCCTCATTCCGCCGCCCGCCGCATGATGAAAGTCTTCCACTCCGTCATCTCCTCCATCGCATACCGCACTCCTTCGCGCCCAAACCCGCTATCCTTGATCCCCCCATACGGCATATTCTCAACCCGAAAAGTCGGCGTCTGGTTGATCAAAACCCCGCCCGCCTCAATCACATCAAACGCCCGCTTCGCCAGCTCGGACGCCCCAGTAAAAACACCCGCCTGCAACCCATATCGCGACGCATTCACCTCCGCCAGCGCCGCATCAAAATCCTCATACCGGCTCAACACTGCCACCGGCCCGAACGCCTCCTCGCACACAATCCGCGCATCCCCCGGCACATTCTCCAGGATGATCGGCCACACGCAATTCCCCTCGTGCCGCAGCGGCAGCGCCGATGTCGCCCCCCGTTCCATCGCCTCCCGCGTCCATTCCAGCACCCGGTCCCGCGCCGCCGCGTCGATCATTGGGCCGTTAACCGTCGCTACGTCGGCGGGATCGCCGGTGGGGATGTTCGTTTCTGTATGCCGCACGAACGCCTCTCGGAACTCATCGTAGATCGCCGTGTGGACGAGGATGCGCTGGACCGAGATGCACGATTGCCCCGCGTAACCGAACGCTCCCGCCGCGATCATCGGCGCCGCGGCGGCCCAATCCGCATCCGAGTGGACGATGACGGCGGCATTGCCGCCGAGTTCGAGCGTGACCTTTTGCTTCACCGCGAGCCGTTTCAATTCCCATCCCACGGGCGCGCTGCCGGTGAACGTGAGCATCTTTACACGCTCATCTTTGAGCAACGTCGGAATGAATTGATGATCGAACGGCAGGACGCGCACCTGGTTTTCCGGCATTCCCGCTTCATTCAGGATGTCCCCGAGCGCCAGCGCGGTGAGAGGCGTGCGCGGCGAGGGCTTCAGCAGCATCGTGTTTCCAGTCGCGACCAGGTTGAGCGGGAAATTGAATGGGCTGATGCCGAGGATCAGGCCGATGGGCACGCGCGTCGCCACGCCGGTGTGCCCTTGTCCCATCACGCTCGCATCAAAATCGATTTCTGCCCCGAAATCCTGAGTGGCCTCCTGGGCGGCAAACCGAAACGTGTACACCGCGCGCGTCGTTTCAAGCAGGGATGCAAGCAACGGTTTTCCCGCCTCTGCCGTTATCAATTGAGCGAGATTGCGACTTCGTTTCTCGATCAATTGGGAAACACGCAGGAGAACCGCCGAGCGGTCGATTCCCGGCTCTTTCCTGGTTTTTGCAAAGGCGGCGTGGCCCGCGTCAATCGCCTCGCGCACTCGCGCCAAATCAGCCGGCGCGTAATGCCCCACGACCTCCCCATTATATGGATTAACGACCGTTTCCATTGGCAACTCCCAGCATCGTCCCCGGCGAAATCGGTCTCCCGATCAAAAAATCTCGCGCGCTCATCCGGCGTTTTCCCTCCATCTGGATTTCGCGCAGCAGCACCGTTCCGGTCCCGCATCCCACCAGAATGCCCCGCGCCCCCGCCTCTATCACACTCCCCGGCATCCCGGACCGCCGCCGATTTTCCCCGGCGCAAAAAACTTTAATCTTCCTCAACGTCCCATCCTTCTCCGCCAGCCACGTAAACGCCCCCGGCCACGGATTCATCGCCCGGATATGCCGTCCAATTTCCCCGCACGACAACTCCCACCGTATCTCCCCCTCCTCGCGCCCCAGCTTCTTCGCATAAGTCGCCAGCGCGCTATCCTGCGGCACGCGCGGCGCCTTGCCCGCCTCCAGCAGCCCCATCGCCTCCGCCAGCGCCCCCGGTGCCGCCTCCGCCAGCCGGTCATGCAGCGTCCCTCCAGTCTCATGCCTCCCGATGTGCACCCGGCGGATCAGCAAAACATCCCCCGTATCCAGCCCCTCATCCATATACATCACCGTCAGCCCCGCCTCCGCGTCTCCCGCGAGAATCGCCGATTGGATCGGCGCCGCCCCCCGATGCCGCGGCAGGATCGATGCATGCACATTCAGGCACGCGATTCGCCCCGCCTCCAGCACCCCCTTCGGCAGAATCTGCCCATAAGCCATCACCACAATCAAATCAGCCTCAAGCCCCCTTGCCTGCTCCACCGCCTCCGCCGCCCGCATCTTCTCCGGCTGGTAAATGGGAACCCCGCGCTCCAGCGCTAGCCGCTTGATAGGGGAGGGGAGCAATTCCATTTTTCGCCCCGCCGGTTTGTCCGGCTGCGTGAACACCGCCGCCATCTCGTGCCCCGAGTCGAGCAGCCACCCGAGCGCCGGCAGCCCGATATCGCCGGTGCCTATGTAAATGATCCGCATGAAGGGCGCGGCGTGTTACGGCGCCAGCAGTTGGCGCTCCGCCGCCGCCCGGCTCCGGCGCGCCGCGAGTTGCTGGAGATGTTTCTCCCCCATGCTCACCTCGCGCTGCCCCAGCGAGGCCGCGCACCCCGTGCACAGGTAATCGTAAATCTCCTTTTCCGGCAGCACCAGCAGCAGCCGTTCCCGCACAGGCATCGCCGCCTTGCATTTCTGGCAATAGAGACTCGAAGCGCGAAGATTTTCGAACTGCTGCATGGATTCCCCCTTTCCGGACCCTCAACTTTTCACGCCCGCCCCGCCCCGTCAATCCCCGGTTGAACATCCCCCAGCGCCTCACCCACCGCCCGCGCCACCGTTTCCCCCTCCAGCCGCCCCAAATCATTCTCCGGCGCCCGCAATATCCTGATCGTCCCATTCAGCGGCGCCCAAATCTCAGGATCCGTCGGTCCAAACAGCAGCACGCTCGGCGCCCCCGCCGCCGCCGCGATGTGCGATATCCCGCTATCATGCCCCAGGAATAACCTCGCCCGCCCCAGCATTGCCGCCAGCTTCGGCAGCGGCAAATCCATCGCCACAGCCATCGCCCGTCCCCGCCACGCCTCGCGCAGATACGCGATCTCCTCCCGGTCCGCCTCCCCTCCCACCGCCAGCACCCGCGCCCCCGGCGCAATCCTCCAAATCGTCTCCCCCAGCCCCGCCCACTGCGTGATCGGCCAATTCTTCCGCTCCCCGCCGCTCCCCGGGTGCAGCGCGATCAGCGGCCCCTCCGCGCCGGGAAACGCCCGCCCCAGCCAATCCCTCGCAAACACCCGGTCCGCCTCGCTCGGGAATAGCACCGGCGCCTTGTCATCCAGGTACAGCGCCAGGCTCTC
Organism: Chthoniobacteraceae bacterium; assembly: GCA_049521415.1. Classification (GTDB taxonomy): domain Bacteria; phylum Verrucomicrobiota; class Verrucomicrobiia; order Chthoniobacterales; family Chthoniobacteraceae; genus DATAXI01. The sequence goes on along the minus strand of JBEKOV010000013.1, from coordinate 9,061 downwards.
CAGCGGCAGCGCCAGTTGTTGCGCCGCGTGCGCGCTGTCGTCCAGCGCGGGCGACCCGTGCAAATAATACTTCACCCCCGCCCGCCGCAGATTCCCCTCGAAGAACCCGTCCGGATCATACAGATAGCTCACGATCTGCTGGAAACTCCCGAAATACTCCGTCAGATCCTCCGGCAATTCCGCCCCGGGGATGAAAAACCGCGCCAGCCCCCCGTACTCGATCGACCGCGTCGCATCCGCGTAAAACCGCCCCTCCGCCAGCGCCACGATGTGCTTGTACCCCAGGATTTCAAGGTGCGCCTGCGGAAAATTCTCCCTTAGCAGCCGGATCGCCGGCAGCGTCAGGACAAAATCCCCAATCGCCCCGCCACGGATGACGAGGATGCGCGGTTTCATGGGGTGTGCCCGGCGCGCGGCGCCAGCGGCTGGTCAATGCCCCGTCGAGCCCTCGGGCTGTTGAAATCCTCCGAGCATCCCCTGGCTCTCCCACGATTGAGGGCGATTCCACGGGATGGAACTCGCGTTCGGATTCTGCTGCTGCTGGGATTGGTCGTCGGAACTGGCGCAGCCCCCCGCGCAGAGCATCAGTATCGCGGCGGCCAGGACTCGGGTGGCGTTTTTCATCACCCCTTACTAAAGCAGCAAATCAGCTTCCTGGAAAGATTACATGGTCGCCCGGCTGGATCCGCACGCCGCGCGGCACCGAGCCCGGTTCCACATCGGCTATGGAAGTCGATGGTTCCACGGACGTGATCCGCACCTTGCCGATCTGCTGGTTGCCCCGCGTCAGGATCATCTCCGCGTTGGTCACCGCGCCCTCGCGGTCCCCGAGGCTCAGCACCACAAAATTCCATCCCGGATTGTAAGCCAGCACCTCGCCCTCAAGCCCGTTGCGGATCGTCCCGTTCTTGTAATGATCGACCTCTTTCTGCAGGTCGTCCGCCCGGCTCTCCGCATCCTTCTCCTTGTTGGTCAGCGTCTCCTTCACCTGGTTCAGCTCGGCCACCTGCGCCGTCAGGTCGTTGATCTTCTGGTTCAGCTTGTCCACGTAGTCCTGCGGGTAGGTCACGGCCGTCGTCGTCGTGCCCTGAGTGGGTTTGGTATAGGCGGCGAGCTCCGAATTCAGCGTGGTGATCTGGGTCTTGTCGCTCGCAATCTGCTGGTTCGCCGTGTCCAGAGCGCTCTGCGCCGTCTGCAACTGCGCCTGCGTGGTGGTCAGTTCATCCTGTGTCTTGTCCAGGGTCTCCTTGGTGGTTCTCAGGTCCGCTTCCGCCTTCGCCCTGGCCTGTGTGGCTGCGGCCAGGTTCGTGTTTAGCGTGGCTACTTGATCCGTCAGCCCAAGGACCTTCGTCCGAGTTTCAAACGCGAAAAAGCCGGTTACGAGAATCAGTACAAGCGTGATGCCAAGGGCAATTCTGGCCATATCAGGAAATCAAATAGGGGGTTCGTAGGGGATGTGCGTCGGATTTAGTGAGGGGATCAATCCCCGATTTGGGCGCTAAGTTCTATCTCGCCGGTTTTCGCAATTGCAAGAGCATTGATGAAGATTTTCCTTTGCCCAGCCTTTTTTTTCATCCGATAGTCCCATTTCCGCCAGGGACTATGGACTGGAGGCAAGCGAACCCCGCCAGGGCCGGAAGGCAGCAACGGCAGTTTGACCACCTTTGCCGTAGCTCTCTGGCGGATTTTTTATTCCCCATTTTTCGGCCCTTTTTTTAACCGCGTTTCTGTCACTGGACTTGCCCCTGTCAGGCGTGGAGCCCACATTCCCCCACTCATGCGCCGCAGCCTTCCGCAATTCATCCTTGCCGTGCTGGCGCTCGGCCTTCTCCTCATCCCGCAGGCGCGCCGGCCACCTCTTTCAGCCGTCGAGGAGACCTTCGTCAATTGGCTCGCCGCCAATAGCAGCGGCACCCACGCCCCCGCCCAGGTCACCCTCGTCGAGATCAACGACGATTCCCTCCTCGAGTACCCGTGGCCATGGTCCCCCCTCAATTACGCCCTCTTTCTCGGTACAGCCCTCCAGTTCCACGCCCGCGTCGCCGCCATCGCGCCCGTCCTCGCCTGGGATGATGGCGCCCTCACCCCCGAGCAGCTCCTCCAGCAGCCCCAGTTCGAGAATTACCTCCACCAGGCCATCCTCCGCACCCCTAAGCTCGAGCTCGGCGCACAGCTCGGCTTCCCGGACGACCCGGATATCGTGCCCCCCATCGAGCCCGTGCCCGTCCTCCGCTACGTTCACGGCCCCACCGACGCCGTCCCGGAGTACACCGTCATCGAGTCCGAGCCCGGCGACGACCTCCGCCTCACCGCCGCCCTCGGCTACACCAACGTCCCCGGCGCCGAGTCCACCGCCGAGCGCAAGACCAACCGCCCCGCCCCGTCGGCATTGCCGAATCCCAACCCTGGCATCGAATCCACCGCCGACCGCGCTCCGCTCCTCTTCCGGTACCGCGGCCAGATGGTCCCCTCGTTCGTCCTCGAGGCCCTGATGCTCTGGTACGGCGTCACTCCGGACGATGTCGATGTCGACCTCGGCTCTCAAATCCGCCTTGGCGATAGCCTCGCCATTCCCGTCAACATGGCTGGCGCCATGCGGGTCGATTGGCAGCAGCCCTACGATCGCGCCGGCTTCGACGACATCGAGCTTGCCGTCGATCAATTCGAGAGAGGCATCACCCCCATCGTTTCCCCGGACAAATTCAAAGACCGCCTCCTCATCCTGGCCCGGACAGACAGCGCATCCCGCACCGTCCAGCTTCCCACGGGCCGGAACGGCTCCGCTGGCGAACTCTTCGCTGCCGCAGTGGCCACCGCGCAAAGCCATTCCTTCGCCGCGCCAGCCGGCTGGTTCGGGGACGCCTTCGTGCTCGTCATCGGCGTCGCCCTGGCATGGGCCGTCACGGTCCGCTCAAAGCTCTACCTCGCCCCGCTGACCCTTGCCTTCCTGGCCGGCTACCTCCTCGTCTGCCTCGCCGTCTTCGAGTCCAGCCGCATAGCCCTGCCCCTCACCCCAATGCTCGCCCTCACCCTCTTCATCACAGCCTACCGCCTCTTGGCCTCTGCCGCATAAGTCCCATGCGTCGCATGAGACCCATGGGTCCCATCCTCACACAATCCCCAGCAGCGGAAACTGCCGCCCCAGCACTTCCTTGCTCGGCGCCTTCAGCCATTGATCCAGGATCGTCGCATAAACGCTCCGGAAATCCATGTTGTACGCAAGGTCGCCCTCATTCAGCGTCGACAGGCTTGGGTATTTCCCGAACAGCCCCGGCTTGATCCCCCCGCCCATCACGAACATCGGCGCCGCCGCCCCGTGATCCGTCCCGTTGCTCGCGTTCTGCTGCACACGCCGCCCAAACTCGCTGAACGTCATCAGCATCACCCGTCCGAAATTCCCCTGCGACTTCAAATCCTGCGTAAACGCCACCAGCGCGTCGTTCAATTCCCCCATCAGCCGCGTATGCGTCGGCGTCTCGTTCACGTGCGTGTCGTAGCCCCCCTGGCTCACGTAATAGACCCGCGTCGCAAGTCCTCCCGCGATCATCCGCCCCACAAGGCTCAGGCTGTCGCCCAGTTGCGAATTCGGATAAGCCACCCGCGCCGGATTCTTCCGCGCGATCTCCAGGATCTTGTCCGAGCTCATCTGCGCGTCCAGCGCCGTCCGTTGCAAAAACGCCAGCGTGCTCTCGCAGCGCCGGTTCTCCGGCGGCGCGCCCGACAGGTCGCCGATCGATCCCCCGTCGTTCTCATCCAGCGCCCGCATATCCGTCGGGTCCGGCGTATTCATCTCCTTGTAAATCTCCTCGGAGCCGCCGCTCTTGTCGTTATTCATCCAGCGGTATTGCTCGGGCCGCGAAAACGACACCCCGGTCGGGTCCGCCGCCGTAAACGCCTGCGGCAATTGATTCCCGATCGCCACCCCCACCGTCGGGTCCGCTCCCTTGCAGCAACTGTCAAAGTAACGCCCCAGCCACCCGTACGACTCGGTCACGTTCGAGTCCGAGGCCGTCTGCCAGATTTCCGTCGAGCGGAAGTGCGACCGGTTCGGATTCGGATACCCCACCCCCTGCAGGATCGAGAGATGTCCCTCGTCGTAAAGCCCCTTCAGCCCAGGCAGCTTCGGGTTCATCCCCACATAATCCGTCACCTTGATCACATTCCCCTTCGGGATTCCGATCACCGGCCGCGCCCTGTAATACTCATCGTCCCCGTACGGGATGATCGTGTTCATCCCGTCGTTGCCCCCCGCCATTTGCAGCACCACCAGGATCGTGCCGTCCTTCCCCGTCGCCGTCTGGATCGCCGAATCCGCCGCCATCGCATCCAGCGTAAAAAACGTCTTCTGCAAAAAAACCGGCAGCGTGACAGACACCGCCGCCCCCAGCATCGACGTGCGAAGAAATTCGCGCCGCGTGTGGAGCGTGGAAGTGTGGGGTTCGATAATGTGGTCGTCGTTGTCGCTCATGGGTTTTGTCCGTCGGGTTAAGTGAGCTGGTATTGCGGAGTGCTCATCATCAGGTGAAGCAATTCGCGCAGCGCGGCGTCGCTCGGGTTCGGGCCTTTGCCGCCGATGTAATTGATAAACGTCTCCGTATCCCGCGGCGTCAGCGGATCCTGGTACAGCCGGAAGCACAGATACGCCACCAGCCGTTTCGGATCATTCCGCACTTGTTGCGGGATGATCTTAGCAAAATCCGGCCCCTGGTAATTGTCCACGTCGATCACATTATTGGCATGCGGATTGTTGACCCCCTGCAGCCGGTTCATCCGCTGGATTCGCAACGGCCCGTTCCCGACCGCAAAATTGGCCATGTTGTACCGGTAAAGCAGCGTCGATGTCGTGATCCACGCCCTCCCGCCGTCCCACCCCTTCACATTCGGCGGCGCGAACGGGATTTGCCCCAGCTCCGTCAGCGCATTCATGGTGATCTGCGGCCGCGGCAGATTGGTCTCCAGCAGCTTCGACGTCTGGATCACCCATTGCACCGGCGATTTGATCTGCGTCCGCACCGCATCCGCCGAGTAAAACTCCGCGCTCCGGAATATCTCATTCATCAGCGGACGAATCTCGTAATTCGTCCTTCGGAAATTCTCCGCCAGATCCTCCACCACCGGCGGATCCGGATCCTCGTACACGTAAAACGTCCACAGCTTCTTCGCGATGAACTTCGCGCACGCCGGCTGCTCGAGAATGATATCCAGCACGTCGTCCCCCGTGAACGGCCCCGTATGTCCCAGGAATGTCTTGTCCCCGTCGTCATGCTGGAACGGCGCGTACCGGAACGTCTCATCCCTCGGATCGATCCGGTATCCCGTAAACGCCTTCGCACCCTGTTGCACATCGTTCTCCGTGTAATTCCCGATCCCCAGCGTGAACAACTCCATCACCTCCCGCGCGAAATTCTCATTCGGGTGCCCCTTCATGCTCGTCCGCGTATCCAGCCAGATCAGCATCGCCGGGTCCCGCGAGATCGCCTTCACCATCAGCCCGAAATTCCCAAACGAATGCTGCCGCAGCATCTCATTCTGCACCCACATCAGGTAACTGTCGTGTACCTTCTGCACACTCGTCGCGAAATGCCCGTGCCAGAACAGCGTCATCTTCTCCCGGAACGGGTTTGGCGTATACCGCATCCGGTTCAGCCACCAATTGATCAGCTCCATCCCCTCCACCCGGTACTGCCTCTGCCGCGTCTGCTGGACCGTCTTCTGGTCGGCCGGCGCCATCAGCATCATATCCTGCCGCATCTTGAGCAGGTTCACCGGCTGGGCCCACGAAGGCTTCGGGAATTGCGTCGAATCGTCGGGACCGTCCAGCACGAGATTCACCGCCCCGTCCAGGCCAAGCTCGTAAAACGCCTTGATTTCGTCCGGCGTTCCGCCAAAACCGGCCCGATTCAGAAGATGCGCCGCCTTCTGAAGGTCCCACTCTCTGGTCTGGAGCGCAGTTAGCATATATGATACACACACCGGTGGAGCAGAAGAGTTACCAAATTTCTTAAAATCTCTCATGGAGCTACTCAACCTCACGCGCCATGTCGAGATCGGGGCAAACTGCTACGCCCTCACCATCGCCGGCCGCACCGTCATCCTCGATTGCGGCATGCACCCCAAGCACGAGGGCGAACTCGCCCTCCCAAACCTCCCCCTCCTCAAGGCTCGCCCCCCCGTCGACGCCATCTTCATCTCCCACGCTCATCACGATCATATCGGCTCTCTGCCCATCCTCGCACGCTCATGGCCAGATGCCCCCGTCTTCACCACCGAGGCTACCGCCGCCCTCTCAGAGGTCATGCTTCACAATTCCGTCAACGTCATGACCCGCCAGCGTGAGGAAAACAGCGCCCTCACAGAATACCCCCTCTTCACCCATCGCGAGGTCGACGTCTCCGTCCGCAAATGGCGCAAAGCCCCCCTCCACCGCCCCTTCACCATCGATGGCGACCGCGCCGCTGGCGGCGAAGACGCCACCTTCGAGTTCTTCGACGCCGGCCACGTCCTCGGCGCCGCCGGCATCCTCTTTCGTGCCGAAGGCCGCACCGTCTTCTACAGCGGCGACGTCAATTTCAACGACCAGACCATCTCCCGCGCCGCCCGCTTCCCTGGGGAAGGCGTCGACATCCTCATCATCGAGACCACCCGCGGCGATCACCCCACCCCGCCCGGCTTCACACGCGCCGGCGAGGAAAAGCGCCTCGCCGCCGCCATCGAAGCCGCATTCGAGCGCGGCGGCGCCGTCGTCATGCCCCTCTTCGCCCTCGGCAAAACCCAGGAACTCCTCGTCATGCTCAACGATTTCCGCCGCCGCGCCCAGATCCCCAGTTGCCCAATATATATAGGCGGCCTCGGCGCAAAACTCACCGAGATCTACGACAGCCTCGCCCATTCCGCCCCGCGTCTCAGGCCCGAGATGCAAATCCTCGACTTCACCGCCCCATTCGTCCTCGCCGGCCGCGGCGCTCACGAGACCCCCATCCGCCCCCGCCGCATCTACGCCCTCTCCAGCGGCATGATGACAGAGAAAACCCTCTCCCACACATTCGGCCAGCGCATCCTCGCCAGCCCCGAGCATTCCCTCTTCTTCGTCGGCTACGCCGACCCCGCCTCCCCCGCCGGTCGCATCCGCAGCGCCGCTCCCGGCGCCGCGCTCTCCCTCAGCGAAGGCGCCCCTCCCATCCCCATCCGCTGCGCCGTCGAGCAATTCAACTTCAGCGGCCACGCCTCCCGCGAATCCATCCGCGACTACATCCTCCGGCTAAAGCCCAAAAAAGTCCTCCTCGTTCACGGCGACCCTCCCGCCGTCGCCTGGTTCCAGCACACCCTCAAGACCGACCTCCCCGCCTGCGAAGTCCTCGCCCCACCCCCCGGCGTAGTAGTCGAAATTTGAGAAACCTTCACGCCCTGTGGTCCCAAAACGCCCCACCCGCGATCCCAATCAAATCTTTCGATTTTCGATTTTCGAATTTCGAATTTCCTCTTCCTCCCTAAGCCGTCCCCTCCCGTTTCGCCGTCAATTTGAGGAAGAGGAAATACAGCACGCACAGCACCGCCACCCCTCCCGCCAGCCAGTGCGACTGCGCCTTCATAAAACTCAGCACCCCCTGCGGGTTATCCGTCCAGTGCGGGTGTACCCGCGCGTACCCTCCCAGCACGTACGCCCCGTACATCGCCAGCACCGTGCACCACGCCGCCGACCCCAGCACCGTCATCGTGCTGAACACCTTGAAATTCATCCGGATGATCCCCGCCGGGATCGAGATCAAATGCCGGATCACCGGCAGCAGCCGCGCGAAGAAAATCCCCCCCGCCTCATACCGGTGCAGCCAATGCTCCGCCCGTTGCAGCTTCTCCTCGCTGATCATCACATACTTCCCAAACCCCACGATCAACACCCGCCCCAGCCATCGTGACACATAATACATCACCGCGCTCCCGAACCACGACCCCGCCGTCCCCACCACGATCACCCCCAAGTACCCGTGCCCCGAGGACGCCGCCAGGTACGCCGCCGGCGGGATCACCAGCTCGCTCGGCACCGGCAGCACCGAGCTCTCCATCGCCATAAAAATAAACGTCCCCAGGTACACGTGCATTTGCACCCAGTGGAAAATGAGGGCCGAAAAATGACTCATGGAAAGGGGCGCTGTCTACCAGCCCCCCACATCTAGCGAAAGGCCAAAAACATTTCAACCCTTCAATACGTAAATTTACGCACAATCCTTCATCCTACGCTCCGGATGATGCGACCAAACAGCCAACCTCAATCCCGCATGTATTACCTATGTCCTGAACCAGAAGTGTTACCCATGTCCTGACTGCGCCCGCGCTTCTTCAATCAGCAATCTCACTTCAGCAATCAGCAATCTCCCCCCGCCCCCCCACCGTCCTCAACTGGATCGACGCCACCCTCTCCTTCCCCGCCAGCACATCACTCACCACCACCAGCCGATCCCCCCTCTCCACCAGCTTCCGCCTCACCAACTCCCCCTCCGCCGCCTCGATCGTCCGCTCCGGATCACTATCCAGCGCCAGCAGCAGCCCCTGCACACCCCACAGTTGCTTCAGTTGCCGGCACACCTCCACCGTCGGCGCGAACGCATAGATCAGCGACGTTCTCGGCCGCAGATTCGCCGTGAACCGCGCCATGAATCCCGCCCGCGTAAACACCACAATCTTCGCATGCGCCAGGCTGTTCGCCAGCACCACCGCGGAGTGGATCGTCTTGCTCCGGTCATCCGCCATCAGCGCATCCGTCGCGAACCCCGCTCCCCCGCTCCGCTCGATCCTCCTCGCGATCGTATCCAGCGTCCGCACACATTCCACCGGGTACTTCCCTACCGTCGTCTCCCCGCTCAGCATCACCGCGTCCGCTTGTTCAAACACCGCATTCGCCACATCCGTCACCTCCGCCCGCGTCGGGATCGGGTTCCCGATCATCGACTCCAGCATATGCGTCGCCACGATCACCGGCCTGTCCACCCTTAGGCACTTCTTCACAATCCGCCTTTGAATAATCGGCAACTCCTCCATCGGACACTCAATCCCCAGGTCCCCCCGC
>JBEKOV010000012.1:0-48515 GCA_049521415.1 Chthoniobacteraceae bacterium | reverse complement strand
GAACCTTCGATGACCTCGTCAAGGCAATCGCCCACGCCCTCAACTGCTTCTCAGCCTCCGAATGCCTCCACTTCCTTCATCATGCCCAATATGCTTCAGATTAAATAGAAAATGCTCTAGCTAAGATGGGTGGCTACCATTAGAATCCCGCTGCCGCCGGACGAGTGGCGCCTTCGGTCCCTCCCGGCTAAAAGGTGAGTTGCCTCGTTTCTCCGTCCTTCAGAGTAAGAGGGATGACTTTGCCGCCGTACACTATGTTGCACGCGGTGCCGCCTTTGCTGTGGATGGCGGCGGAAGTCAATTTTCCGCCGTCCCATTTGAGATCAACCTGGAAACCTCCCCGGGCCCGCAAGCCCGTTACGCTTCCTTTCGGCCAGGCCGAAGGCAGCGCGGGAAGCAACTGAAGGTCAAAGACGCCATTGTCTTCGTGAAGCTGGCTTTGGAAGAGCATCTCGGCAATGGCGGCAGTCCCCCCGAAATTGCCGTCAATCTGGAAAGGCGGGCAGTAGTCGAAGAGATTGGGGCCGGTCATCTGGCCAATAAGATTGCTCAAAATCTTATTGGCGTGATCACCATCCCCGAGTCGCGCCCACATGTTCGCTTTCCAGGCCAGGCCCCAGCCGGTTCCTTCGTCGCCCCGGGCGATCAGCACCCGGCGGGCCGCTTCCAGCAGATCGGGCGTGGCGGTGGTGATCATGTGACCGGGGTAGAGTCCGAATAGGTGGGAGGTGTGCCGGTGGTGCGGCTCGGTTTCCTGGTAGTCCTCGATCCACTCCAGAATGCGTCCGGTTGCGGGGCTGATGCGGACGGGAGCCAGACGCGCCAGAGCGGATTCACATTCCTTCCGGAAGCCGGGATCGATGTCGAGCGTGGTGCTGGCCTCAACGCAGTTGGTCAGCAGATCGTGGATGATCTCGATATCCATCGTTGCGCCGTAGGTGAATTCGGCGCGGCTGCCATTGGGCAGGATGAAGGAATTTTCAGGCGAGTAGGAGGGATTGGTGACAAGCTTGCCCGCGACGGGCGTGCCGGGCGGCGCGACGACGAGATAATCGAGAATGAAGCGCGCGGCGCCCTTCATGAGGGGCCAGGCCTGTTCGGCCAGGAATTTTTTGTCACCGGTGAAAAGATAATGTTCGTAGGGCTGGCGAGCCAGCCAGGCGGCGCCCATCGGCCAGATTCCCTGAAGGCCGTCCGCGGGAGCGGCAAAGCCCCACGGATCGGTCAGGTGATGAACCACCCAGCCGCGGGCGCCGTAATCAACTGCGGCAACGTGCCCGCCCGGCGCCATGTGGGCCATCATCATATCGAAGAGGGGCAGGTCACATTCGCCAAGGTTTGTCACCTCGGAGGGCCAGTAGTTCATCTGGATGTTGATGTTGGTGTGATAATCGGCATTCCACGGCGGGTCCATTTGCCAGGCCCAGATGCCCTGCAGATTGGCGGGCATGCCGCCAGGACGGGAACTGCTGATGAGGAGATAACGTCCGAACTGGAAATAGGTGGCGATCAAGCCAGGGTCTTCCTGGCCCTGCTTAAAGCGGGCCATTCGTTCGTTGGTGGGCAGCGCTTCGATATCGGGACCCGCCGTGCCCAGGTCCAGGCTGACGCGTTGCGAAAGACTTTGATAATTGGCGAGGTGCCCGGCGCGCAGCACAGCGAAGCTCCTGACGGCGGCAGCGGCCACTTTATCCTCACAAAGTTTCGCCGGATCGCCCCCCCGATAGTTGGTTTCTCCATCGACAATCAAGGTAAGACTATTGGCGCCGGTAACGGAAAGAATCCCGTCCCGGATGGCGACTGTGCCACCGTCAGGGACCGCGGCAACCTTGGCTTCAAATTTCAAGCCGCGCTGGGCGCCGGTGTCGTCCTTGCAGTCGATCTGCCCCTGGAGCAAAAGGGCGTTCGGGTCAGAGGGATCGGCAACGCATACCGCATCCTTCTGCCTTTTCAGGGTGAGGCGCACGGTGATGCTGCCCGGCTTGTCGGCGGTAAAGTGAATGACGATGACTCCGGCGGCCGCCGAGGCAAAGACCTCGCGCTCAAACAGCGTTCCGTTGCTGACATAGCTCACGGATGCCACTGCCGTGTCGAGATCGAGCGCGCGGCGGTACTTCGCAGCCGAAGGCAGCCCGGGCGTTTCCATCCATAGCTCGCCCAGGGACTGGTAGGGTTTTACTCCGCTCGGTTTCCCCATCATGTGGGCTGCCGCCAATGCTTCCGCCGCATTATTTTGGTCCGAGAAAAGGAGACGGCGAACTTCGGGCAGGACCGTCAGTGCGTCGGGATTGGCTCCATCGACGGGATAGCCATCCCAGAGAGTATCCTCGTTGAGCTGAAGGCGTTCATCGGCGACACCGCCAAAGACCATGGCTCCGAGACGGCCGTTGCCGACCGGCAGGGCCTCATCCCAGATCTTTGCCGGCCGCCGGAACCAGATGGTGTGGAGTCCCTCGGGCGGGTCCGCCTGGCTGCTTCCATCAATGCTGGCGCGGTCGGTCCACTTGTCGTTGATTCTCGTCCGCTCGCAAGCGGGCGTGGCATGGATGCGCGGCTGGCCTGGCACTGCCGGTACACCGAGGAGTTCCATTTCGGCGAACTGCGTGGCTTCAGCATCCCCGCGGGTCCGGGTAATCAGAAGGCGATACGCCTCATAAGCTTGCGTATTCTTAAAACTGACCGTTTCTCCCCAGTGACCTCGGTCCAAGGTCTGGTCCAAACCGGACGGTCCCTGGTAAATTAAGGTGAAGCCTTTTCCGCCTGCTTTGACGGCATCCGGATCATTGGAGCCTTCCAGCGTTATCTCGACCGGATCCCGATTTGGCATGTCGTCCGCCGTGGCCATGCGAAAGCCGGTAACAATACTGTTTCCCATGCCTGGCAACACGACCAAGCCGCTATTAATTCCGCCCTGCCCGGATCCCTCGTGCGCTTTGTTAAAGTATTTGGTCGAAAGATCGCCGTCGATGGCATTGGACGCGAGTTGCTCATTCCCGTCTCCGCCAAAATCCCCTGCAACCGCCAGAATGTTCGGATTGCCGGCGACCGTGTTTTTGATCGGAACGATCACATCGCCTGGATAAAGGATATTATTTGTGTCCGCCCCTAAAAGAATCGCGGGAAAGCACCAAATGAAGCTGAATGAGAATAAAACTCGGAAACGAGAAAAGAGCGAACATGGAAGGGACATATCGACGGAACGATAAGAGGGGGGCGAAAAAAAGTAAAACTTTCTACCAGAACGCTTGTTCCGGCATGATCGGCTTGGTTAACGAGGCGATTCAAAGGTATTGGTTTGCCAAGCGGTTGTTTCCACGCTGCATTTCAGGCGAATGACCGAGGATTCCACCAGCGCGCGACCGTTGGGAGTGGGGCGGGTGCGATGGGCGATTCTCTTGATTTGCGCCTGCGGCTCGGGCTGGTTGTACCGGCAGGTGGCGCGGCTGGCGCCGAGAATTGCCTGTGCGGAGCCGACCGCGGCCGGAGAGGTGTTTCCGTGGGTCAAAAGGATCTCGCATCACTCGATTGAAACAATTCAGCACCGGACGGTGGGATATGGGCATTTGCTGGAGTTCATGGGGTGCTGCGCGGGGTTGTTTCTATTGTATGGGGTGATGTTTCTGGTGGGGCGGGGGGTACGGTCGGGTTGGTTTGCGGCGCTGGCGGGCTCGGCGGCGGCTGTGTTCATGGGGATTCTGCTTTGCGCGCCGGTGATGTTCTCGAGCGATACTTACGCGTATGCCTATTATGGGCGGCTGCTGGGTGTTTACGGGGCGGATGCCTGCGCGGCGGCGCCGGCCGGCAGCCTGGCGGACCCGTTTCTGTGCAATGGATTGTATCAATTCGCGCCTTCATGGTACGGGCCGCTGTGGACGGTGATCTCCGCCGGGCTGGCGTTGGCGGGGGGCGGGCACGTGGGGCTGACGTTGCTTCTATTTCGCGGGCTGGAGGCGGCGGCGGCGCTTGGCTGCGCGGGACTGGTGTGGGCGATTTTGACGAGATTGCGCCCGGAGCGGGCCATGGCGGGGATGTTGCTGTTTTTGTGGAATCCGCTGGTGGTGACGGAGAGCGCGCTGGGCGGTCACAACGATTTTCTCATGATCCTGTTTGTGTTGCTGGCGGTGTGGCTGCACCTGCGGGGGCGCAAGACGGGAGCGGTGGTGGCATTGACGCTTTCGGCCCTGGTAAAGGTGATTACGGGGCCGCTGATTCCGCTCTATCTATTGATGACGCTGCACGAGGCGCGGGGGTGGCGCGAACGCGGATGGCTGCTGGCGCGGGCCGCGCTGGCGGCGGCGGTGGTCGTGACGGCGGCAACCTTCGCGGCGCGGATGGGCGCGAGCGGTGTCCTCACCCACGTTGTTTCGTCCCCCGGCTTTTACAGGAACAATTACCACGAGCTGGTGTTCAGGGCGTTGCGACGCCGGCTGGGGGAACCGGCGGGCACGCTGGATGCGCCGATGGATTACCGGCCCTGGTGGGTGGCCACGAGTGGGCGCGCGGTGTTGCACGCGGATCCGTCAAACAAATCGAAGGATCTGCTCCGGCTAAAGCCGCGTCAGCCGTTGCTGGCGCTCTCAAACAAAGATACGGAGGAGTGGTTGCGGGTCTTTGACCCATCCGCGCGGATGGTCGGATTTGTAAGCTGGCCGCACTTGGAGATCATTCCAGCGCCCCCAGGCGTGGCGAATGATCCGGTGGTGCGGCAACTTTCCATTCCGCCGGCGGATTGGCCGACGGTGGCGACGGCAAATCGGTGGATCCGGCTCACGACGTGGGGGTTGTTCGCGGCGTTCGGGCTGCTGGCGGCGTGGAAGACGAGAGATATGGGAAGTTTCATCACGTGGGGCACGGCATTTTTTCTGGCGGCGCAATTGCTGGTGGTCACGCAAATCTGGCCCTGGTATATGATCTGGCCGCTGGCACTTGGCGCGCTGAAGCCGGAGTGTGCGGCAACGCGGCTGGCAGTGATGCTATCGGTGGGATTCTCCGTTTATTACGGGCTGGTGAGCTACTGCAATACGCGGTTTGAGTGGGCGTATGATGATCGCTCGATATTCATGATCATTCTGCCGGTGGCGCTGTTTGGAATTCTGGAAATAAGCACCCTTACGTACCGTCGGCCTTGACAAAGCAAATCCGAGCTACATTTTGGCTTCGCGGCGCGCCGCAAGATGACTGCGTTCCCACCCTCCCAGACAATCGAGATTCTGGAATCCAGGATCGCGCCGGCGGTATTCACCGTTACGACGCTCAAGGACATCACCAACGCGACCAACACCACGGGCAGTCTGCGCGATGCCATCACCCTGGCCGACGCAAGCACGGACACTACCAATACGATCAATTTCGCCGTGCGCGGAACGATCAACCTGGTTTCTTCGCTCCCGCAGATTTCCATGATCGCGGGATCGAACCTGGGCATCGATGGCCAGGTGGACATCAAGCTCCCCGGCGTCATCATTAACGCGCACGGCCACCAGGTCTTCTCGATCGTCACCGGCGGGGTGGCGCTTTTCGATATGACGATCAAGAATGCTAAAGCCGGGCTCAATTTCGCGTCGAATGCAGTGGGAGGCGCCATCTATATCAACGACAACGACTCGGTCACCATGCAGACAATGACCGTCAAGAATAACGTCGCGACCGGCTCAGGCTCTTACACCGGCGGAGGGGGCATTTACGTCAGCCCCATCAGCACCCTCACAATTACAAAGTGCTCGATCACCGGAAACGTCTCGACGGCCCTGGGGGGCGGCAAATCCTACGGCGGCGGCATCGCATGCCGCGGCACCTTGTCGATCCAGAATTCGGTCATCACGGGTAATATCGCCAAATGCGCGAGCAACACGGACGGCAACTCCGGCGGCGCGGCATATGGAGGGGGCATTGGCATCGTCGGCAGCGTCGGGACCGTGACGATCGCCGATACGCTCATCTCCGGAAACAAAGCCCTGGGTGGCAATGGGGACGCCGGCGCGAAGGGCATGGGCGGAGGATCGGGCGGCAACGGGGCCGGCGGCGGTGTTTATAACGGCGGAGCGGAGATGTTCATCTCCAGTTCAATTCTCTCGAATAACCAGGCCAGGGGCGGCAGCGGTGGCGCGGCCGGCAGCGGCAAGGGCACGCAGCGCGGTTCGGGCGGCTCCTCAATCGCCGGCGGTGTCTCCACGCGCGGCCCATCCGCCAGCCTCACTATCGCCCGCTCGATCATCTCCGGAAACCATGCGATCGCCGGCGGCGGAAGCTCGAAGGGCACGGCTTGGGGTGGAGGCGTCTATTCAGGCCCATATTTGAACGTCTCTCAAACCACCATCTCCAATAACTCAGCCGTCAACGGGGGAGGCATGTATGTGTACGGGTCTCCATCCCCCACCAACGCCATTATCAGTGGGGTCACCATCTCCGGCAACAAGGCCGCCACCGGCGCCGGATTGCAATTCGGATTTTTTGCGACTGCCACCGTCGAGAATTGCACCATCGCGAACAACAGCGCGCAGACAGCCGGCGCCGGCATCGAAGACCAGGGTGGAACGCTGAGCATCTACAACGACACCGTGGCGGGAAATTCGGTCAGCTCGTCGAAGGGTGAAGGCGGCGGCCTGGATGTCAACAACTTCCTGGATACCGTCAATATCGTCAGCACCATCATTGCCAATAATCATGCCCACAACGGCGCCGACCTATTTTCCGGCGACAGCTCGTTTGTAACGGCCAGTTATGACCTTATCCGCTCGACGCCCATCTCCGGCAGCATCACGGACAATGGGAATAATCTATATAACGAGAATCCCCACCTCGGATTGCTCGCCTACAACGGCGGACTGACTCGCACGATGCTGCCCGCCGCGGATAGCCCCGTCATCAACATGGGCTCCAACCCGAACAACCTCACTACGGACCAGCGCGGAGACCCGCGGGTGAGCGGCGGCGGGATCGATATCGGCGCCGTCCAGAGGTAGTCGGGCCGGTGTGGAAACAGCTTACCCCGGCAGCGAATCCATCCGCAAGCTCGACGCCGTTTCCGCGGCGCGCGGATAAAGGCCCTCCTGCTCGTGGGTGATGTTCCGCAATTTCCACCACATCCGAAAGAGTTCGCGGAAGGCCTTAATGATCACGCGCAGCCGCGCGCCGCTCGGCTGGCCGTGTTCGCGCGGATAATGCGTGACCTCGACTTCCTTGATCCGCATGCCGAGCCGGACGGCTTGCGAGAGAATCTCCGTGTTGACCATCGCGCCGACCGAACGAATTTGAACCCGCTCGAACACGCTGCGGCGGAATAGCTTAAAGGCGCAATCGATGTCCCGCACCTTCACGCCGAGCAGGAGACTGACGAGCATGTTCCAGCCCGCCGCATTCAAGGCGCGGTAAAAGGGATCGTTCCGGCAGAAGCGAAAGCCGGCGACGATGTCACAGGTATCGACGTGCTCGAGCAACCGCGAGATTTCGGCAAAATCAAACTGGCAATCCGAGTCGGAGAAAAAAATCCAGTCGTTGCGCGCCTCCATGATGCCGCTCTTGAGCGCCGCGCCGTATCCCCTGTTGCCGCAGTGGTGCACCGCGCGCACCTGCGGAATCTGGGTGACCAGGGAGTCGCAAATTCGTGCGGTGGCGTCGTGGCTGCCATCGTTGACGACGATGATCTCCCACTCGCCCGCGATGCCGGGCAGGATGCGCCGCGCCGCCTCGACGGTGCGCCGGAGGTTGTATTGCTCGTTAAAAGCCGGAAGCACTACAGAGATGGATCGCAGCTTCGGCCTGTTTTCATTGGGGCAGAAGAACCCGCGCGGCTCGAGGGCCGGATCGGGGAACAATTCTGACAAGGTCACGCTCACGGTTCTATACCGCAATGAGCATAAGCTACGCCAGTTCAATGTGCAAATGATGGCACCCTGGCCCCTGATATTTTTCCGCCCGGCATCCTCAATGCTACACAGTCACCCTATCATCCGTTTTCAGGGGTGGAAGGTTCCCCGCGATGGATCGTCAATTTTTCACCATGGATCACAGACCGGCAGGGCCGATGGCTCAGGCTTTATTTCCCCGGAGATTTTCGCCTCACGCCTTTCCGCGGCGCATGCCCGCGGGCGGCACGCCCGGATTCCCCATCCTCCGGCTGGCTCCGCCCCACGTCTTTCTCGATCAACGTGATGATATAATTGCTCAGCGAGCGCCGGTCATGGCGCGCCTTCGCCTTGGCCCTCTCAAGCAGGTCCTCGGGGCAGCGGAATGCGGTGTACCTGGTCATGCAATCCCAACCCTTACATCGCATCGGCGCCCGGTAGAGGATGTGGCCGCGGCGTTAAATGCAGTTTAACAAGCGTTGACCCCCGATTTTACAACTCCCAACAAATTAACCGATAGCGCGATGGAAATGATGGATGGGGAATCCAGGCAGGACGGCAGGCAGGACGGAAAGGGCCGCAAGGGCATCGTGCGGCGCTGGCTCGAGCCCTACCCGTGGCAGCAGGTCGTTGGAACATTGGCGGCATTCTGGCATCTCCCCGCGGAGCGATTCGAGACGGCGCATGAGACCCGCGATTTGTGGGAATCCGAGGCTGGCCGCGAAATGCGCCTCGAGGAGGCGCTGCGCGTCTGCCGCCGATGCCAGACGGCCCAGCCATTCGGCCAATACGACTGCGAGAGCTTCGTCATCATCGCGCGCGAAATCGTGAAGCCGTTGCTCGACGGAATGTCCACAGTGCTCTCGGCGGCGGTCTCGACCATTGTGGAGGATTACGTCCGAGGCGTGGGCGACGACCTGGAGTTTAGTCAGACGCTGCAACTGGTGCTGGAGAAATACGAGGATGTCTAAGCCGCAGGCTCCCCACCCTGCGGTTTGTACCCTGCCACAAACTGCCGCCTGAATTCATCAAAGGTCCCCGCCTCGATTTCGCTGCGCGCGCGATCCATGAGGCGCAGGTAAAAGTGGAGGTTGTGAAGCGTGACCAGGCGCAGGCCGAGGATTTCCTCGGCCTTGATGAGGTGGCGCAGGTAAGCACGGGAGAATTCCTTGCAGGCGTAGCATTCGCAGCCGGGTTCGATGGGGCCTTTCTCGCTGGCGAATGGGGCGTTTTTCAGGTTGACCGTGCCGGCGGCGGTGAAGGCTGTGCCGTTGCGCGCGATGCGCGTGGGGAGCACGCAATCGAACATATCGATGCCGCGCGCGATCAGCTCGATCATCTGCGGTGGAGTGCCCAAGCCCATGGCGTAGCGGGGCTTGTGCGCGGGCAGATAGGGCTCGCTCCACTCGACCGCCTGCATCATTTCCTCCTCCGTCTCGCCGACGCTCACGCCGCCGACGGCGTATCCCTCGAAATCCAATTGGGCGAGCGCCTGGGCGCTTTCGCGCCGCAAATCCTCGAAGACCGATCCCTGCACGATGCCGAAAAGCGCGGACCTTTGCGCGCGCTCCGCGGCCCACCGGCGGCAGCGTCCGGCCCAGCGCAGGGTGAGCGCGAGGCTCTTCGCCGCGTAATCGCGGTCGCACAGGTGCGGCGGGCATTCGTCGAAAGCCATCGCGATATCCGAGCCGAGCGTGGCCTGGATTTCCATCGCCTCCTCCGGGCCGATGAAGCAGGGCGCGCCATCGAGGTGATTCTGGAAGTGGACGCCTTCCTCCGTGATCTTGCGCAATTTCGCCAGCGAGAAGACCTGGTAGCCGCCGCTGTCGGTAAGGATCGGCCCGTTCCAGCCCATGAACCGGTGCAGGCCGCCGATGTGGCGGATCACTTCCATCCCCGGACGCACGAAGAGATGATAGGTATTGCCGAGGACGATCTGTGCGCCGAGTTCCGTCAGTTCGCGCGGGCTGACGGCCTTGACCGTGCCTTGAGTTCCGACGGGCATGAAGACGGGCGTCTCGATGACGCCGTGCGGTGTGCGAAGCCGCCCGCGGCGCGCTTTACCATGTTGGGCCAGGAGTTCAAACATCGGGGCGGCAATTGCGAGGGAGCAGGAAACGGGAGAAACGGCGTGCGCGCAAGCCCGTGGTTTGTCCGATCGGGTTTACTCTATGCGCCGAAAAGAATCTCTTGCGGGGTAACCCATTTAGCCGAAAGGTGGCTTGCGACCAAGACAGCCGCGAGTGTGCGACTGGTGCGGCGAAAGCCTCCTTGGCCGCTTTTTTTATGCAGGCCAGATTTTGATGCCGTTCTTTCCTCATGAGCGAAGCCGAAGAAGTCGATCTCTCCCCGCCGGTAGCCGAGGGGAACCTCGTGCGTAACCACAGCGCGTTTCTAAGCGGCTACGCGCCGGAGGACGAGAATCTGTACGACGACACCGAAGTCAGTTGAATTCTGGCCGGCGAATCTTTTCGAATTTCGAGTTTCGGATTTCGAATTTCCCACATATCCTTCATTTCCCAAGGTGTGTACGATCGCTGCGCGCCCCCAACGCATGGAGTTTAAAATCACGCACACCACCACCTACCTCTATGGAAATGCGGCGGCGGAAGCGTACGGCGAGGCGCGGCTGACCCCGCCCGATCTCCCCACCCAAAAGGTCCTCAAGCACAAGGTCTCCATCGAGCCCCCCACCCGCACCTCCAGCTATACGGATCATTTCGGCAACCGGGTGGACTTTTTTTCCCTGCCCTTCCGTCATCAGAAGCTGGTCGTGAGCAGCCAGTTGCTCGTCAAGACGACGCCGCCCTCGCTCCCATCCGAGAGCCTGGAAGTGACCGTCGGCGAGGCGCGCCAGATTTTCTCGTCCGCCCTGCCGGACGTCTTCGAGTACCTGCAGCCGACCGATATCGTAAAGACGGGCAACACGGCGGTGCAATGGTCGCGGCGCTACCTGCGCGGCGAATTGACGCTGGCCGAGGGGCTGACCGGGTTGAACGAGGCGATCCACGACAGCTTCGATTACATCAAGGGGGTTACGGAGAATTCGACCGAGTTGGGCGTGATCTGGCGCAATCGCAAGGGAGTGTGCCAGGATTTTGTACACGTCGCGCTGAGCGTGCTGCGCACCGCCGGGCTGCCCGCGCGGTACGTGTGCGGATACATCGAGGCGGTGGCGCCGCGGAACGAGCCGGGGAAACGCAAGCTGGTGGGCGCTTACGAGACGCATGCATGGGTGGAGGCGCTGGTGCCGGGGATGCTCTGGGTGGCGCTGGACCCGACGAATCGCCAATGGTGTAATGACCGCTACGTGGCTGTCTCTTATGGACGTGATGCAAGCGACGCCGCGCCGCTCCGGGGCACTTTCAAAGGCTCCGGCGGACAAAAACTGAGTGCAAAAGTATTAATGACCCGAATGAACGGATGAAGCGATTTCACACGTTCGATGAAGCAGCCAAAGCCGTATCAGCGCGATTTCAGCGAAATAAAACCAAGGTAACCCTGGGGGGAGAACCGAGCTATATCCCGGTGCAGCCAAATGGCGCCGAGTGGATCGTGGCGGCCCTCGGGCCGACGAAACTCTCCTATGCGCGGGCCATGGCCTCCGCGCTCGTGGACCGTGAATTGCCGGGGGCGATCGCCTTCGAGGCGCAGGGGAAATTCTATCCCGGCGAGCCGAATGCACGCTGGGCGCTGCACCTGGTCTGGAATCGCTCCGGCAAGCCCCTGCCCGGCTCGAAGGCGTGGCAGGCCCGCCAAAAGACGCGCCCGCCGCTCAATCTGGCAGAAGCGCGCAAGGCGATCAGCAAGGGGCTCGGGCTCAGGAACCGCTGGCACCTGCTCGAGGACCCATCGCATCCGGATGGCGAGTACTGGGTACTGCCGCTGGATCATGACGGGAAGGCCTGGTTCACGCGCCCATGGCCGCTGAAGGGCGGGCAATTGAAGCTGATCGGCGCCCAGGGGCCGGCCGGCCTGCGGCTGCCGCTGCATCTGCTGCCGGAAGGAGCGCTCAAGCGGGCAATGGTGCTCGAGAAAAACGGGGGCGAGGTGGCGCTCTTCTTCCCTCCCCTCCTGCAAGGGCCTTTCATGGAATTGCTCGATATCGTCGCGCCCGCGGTCTGCATGCCGCAGGCGGGCTTGTTTCGTTTTGAGGGATATATCCCTGACGACACCGATAAGCTGTGGACGAGACTTTCGCTCACGCCCGACCCTGGCGTGCTCGAGATCAACCTGCCGCCGTGCGAGTCGGTGCAGCAATACGCGTGGTGGATGAAAACGCTGGATACCTCCGCGGAGCATGCGGGCCTGCGCTCGTGGAAGAGCACGCCGGCGGGCGAATTGGGCACGGGCGGCGGCAACCATTTGCTCTTCGGCGGGCCGTCGCTGGATGAGAACGCGTTCTTCCGCCATCCGAGCTGGGTGACGGCCATCCTGCGCTACTGGCAGCAGCATCCCGCGCTGTCGTATCTGTTCACGGGCTGTTACGTGGGGCCATCGTCGCAGGCGCCGCGCCCGGATGAGTCGGCGCGGGATCATTACGACCTGGAGATGGCCTACCGGCATCTCGAGTCGCTGGAGGAGGGACAGGACCACCGCTACATGATCAGCGAGACGCTGCGGCACCTGCACATCGATCTCTCCGGCAATACGCATCGCAGCGAGATCAGCTTCGACAAGTTCTGGAACCTGGAATTTGACGGAGGCTGCCGGGGCTTGATGGAGTTTCGCGCAATCGAAACGCTGCCGCATCCGGACTGGATGTCGGCGGTGGCGCTCTTGTGGACCTGCCTGATCGCAAGGCTCTACGATCACCGGCGGAAGCGCGCGCTGGTGGTACACGGCATCCGGCTGCACGATCATTATTTTCTGCCCTCGGGGCTGTGGCAGGACTTTGAATTGATCCTGCGCGACCTGAACCGGGACGGGTTCAGACTCAATGAGAAGACCTACCGCGAGATATGGGATTGGCGCTGCCCGAAGAGCCTGGACTTCGAGCGGGAGGGGGCGCGTTTCACGGTGCGCAAGGCGCTGGAAGGCTGGCCGCTGCTGTGCGAAACGCCGATGGAAGGCGGCAACACGAGCCGGTTTGTCGATACTTCGATGGAACGGCTCGAACTGCTCGGGAACGATGCGTTCGCGGAAAAGTACAGGGTCTTCGCGCAAGGGCGCGAGCTGCCGCTGGCACAATTCTGTCCGGATGGGCAACTGGCCGGGCTGCGATACCGCGCGACGGCTCTCTATCCATCGCTGCACCCGGGATTGCCGCCGCATCTGCCGCTCTACCTGACCATCGTGGAAAGGGAGAGCGGGAAGCCGGTCGCGGCGTACAAGCTGGCGGCGGGGTCAAAGGCATTCGCGGAATGCGATCCGCGTGAGATCAAGCTGACCCGGCATCCATGCCGGAAGCTGCGGGAGCAATCGCTGACGTTTGACCTGCGGCTGCCGTAGTGCGCGCGCCGGGCGGACATGAAATGTCCGGGCTGGCGTTGACCTCGATGGTGACGTGGCGCAGTTCATCGTGTTCGGCGAGCATTTGCTTGTAGAAGCCGGGCGGCTCCGGATGCGCGGTGACGATGGAAATGATCGCGGAGTAACATTGCGGGCCCATTTGCCAGATATGGAGATCGCAAATCCTGGTGTCCTTGCAATTCCCGAAGGCCTTGCGGATTTCCTCGCGGAGATCGGAGGTCTCGGGCTCGTAATCGAGGAGGATGATCTGCGTGCTGGCGATGAGCGACCACGACCATTGGGCGATGACGATGCTGCCCGCGATGCCGCAGACGGGATCGAGCCACGTCCAGCCGAATAACTTGCCGAGCGAAAGGGCGGTGATGGCGAGGAGGGAAGTCACGGCATCCGCAATGACGTGGACGTAGGCGGCGCGAAGATTGAGATCCTCGGGCTCGTGGCCGTGGCCGTGCGCGTGGTCATGGTCGTGAGAGTGGCCGTGGTGATGATCGTGCCCGTGGCCGAGGAAAATGGCGCTGACGACATTGACCACGAGACCCAGGCAGGCGATGGGAATCGCTTCAGCGAACGCAATGGGCTGCGGATGAACAAGGCGCAGCGCCGATTCGCCGAACATATAAAGCGCGATGAGGCCCAGGATGATGGCGCTGGTGTATGCGCCGAGGACGCCGATCTTGCCCGTCCCGAATGTGTAGCGATCGTTGCCGGCATTGCGCCGCGCCAGCCAGTATGCGCCGGCGGAGATGGCGAAGGCGGCGACGTGCGTGCCCATGTGGCAGCCATCGGCGAAGAGGGCCATCGAGCGGAACTTCAGGCCGGCGGTGATCTCAATGACCATCATCGCGGCCGTGAGCCAGAGGACGCGCCGGGTGTTTTTCTCCGCGGCGGCGAACTCGCCGGCGAAGTCGTGCGCGTGTGCCCAGCAAGGCGATTCGTTGGATTGCATATCGGAGGGGCTGCTCATTTTCGGATCACCGTCCCGTTGTGCTTGCGCGAGCGGCGCAAATCAAGTTTACTGTATGAGCATGACGGCACGTGAAATAAGGGACTATATGGAGGCTGCTCCGTTTACGCCAGTGACTCTGGTCACCAGTTCGGGGACGAGCTACCAGGTGCCGCATCCGGATTTCCTGACATTCTCACCGACGGAGCGCACGTGCAATGTGTACGCGGAGGATGGGGAGTACTTCACGACGCTGGACATGGGCTCGATCGCCGCGGTGCTGCCGGCCAGGCCGGCGCCTGAGCGGAAGAAGAAGCCTTGATTCGCGGGAGGGGCTATGGGTTTAGGGGGTTATGGCTTTCGAATCACCCTCGGCTTGGCCGGGAATAGCGGGCTTCGACTTCCATCTTGATATCAACGCCTTGATCGCGCTGGCCGACCCCGTGAATGGGAGGTGAGGACGCAGAGCAATAACAAACTTGGACATTCTCTGTTATTTGCCGTATGGTGGCCCTTAATTCTTTGGAGAACCACAATGAACGTCTCACTCACGCCGGAACTCGAAGAGCTCGTGCAGAGCAAAGTCCAAAGCGGGCGTTACCAGTCCGCAAGCGAAGTCATCCGCGAGGGGCTGCGTCTCCTCGATGACCAGGATCGCCTCCGCGCGGCGCAACTCGATGAAGTGCGCCGAAAAATTCAAATCGGCATCGACCAACTTGACGGTGGGGAGGGGATTGATGGCGGGACGGTTCTGGCGGAACTGAAGCAAAAGAGCGAGGCGCTGCGGAACGCGCGAAAAGGTGAGTGAGAATAAACTTATAAAGTTCCAAATGTTTGGACGCTTGGACTCGTACCAATTTTGGGAAACTCGATCTCTCATCCAACCCTGAGGCTGCGAGCCCGCCTCTCTATTGGCCGCGAGTCGCTCTTTTCAGCGTTGCCCTTCACGCTGCTGCTGGCGAAACCTGTCCAGTTCGGCATCCAAAAGCCTCGCAGAAATCCAGAAATCCGTTTTCTTGATGCGGGCAAAGGCATCGCTGAGATCGAGCAACCCGCCTTCGGCTGCGCGCTCCAAAATCCCGATTGTGCCGGTAATTGCCAGGTTGCGGGCAAGAGCCGCCCTCCGTCCATCCACTTCGTCGATCAGCAATAGGTCGGCTTGCAGTTCGGTTGCGAGACTGATAGCGGCCTGCTCCCCTTCGTGGATTTCAGGGATGGATTCAATCACGGCAGGGGCTTGGACTTTCAACCAACCGGGCCTTGCCGCCATGAAATCGCGGACTGGCTGCGGGCGTTTTCCGTCGGAGAGTTCCGCCGCAATCTGGGGCGGGATGACGACCGTGACAAAAAGTGCGGGAAGGATTTGGATTTGCCCGATGTTCACCAGCACAATGAGCGGTGAACTGTCCGCGACTACGATCATTGCGTCAGGTCTAGAACCTTACGCAGTGTGTTCCGGTCGGCTTCCAAGTCGGTCGGCGTCAGGGCCTGCTCAGTCACCCCATGCCGCTTGAGCAAGGCATCGGTCTCGAATCTGTCGATCTGCAGGATGCGCGAAAGCTGGTAGTGATTGAGGGTGCCTTTGCGGAAAAGGGCAACGGCGCACGCCTCGCGCACGTCGGAATCGAGATTTGGGTTCTCGCGACGCAATTTATCCTCAATGTCTTTCGGCAGTTCCAAGGTTACGGACATATACCGATGGTAACACAAACGGAGGAATTCGTCCATGCCGGGTGAGCAGATCTTTGGCTTTCGTTGTTGGTTTTGAATCACCAGGAGTGCCTCAGAGATGTCCCTGACATACGATGCAATCCCTGTCTCACTCACCTCGCCGGGGGCCGAGGCCGTAGCCCTCGAGGTAATAGACCAGGCCCTCGAACACCCCCTCGCTGGCGATGCCGCGGGCGACGTAGCCGCCGGCGTGGCGGACGGTTTCCTTCGTGGCCTCGGCGGAATTGGCGGGGCATGAGACCCAGCGGGCAAATTTGCCGTCGAGCATGGGGATGTCGTTGTGATGATCGCCGCAGGCGAAGATTTCGTCGCGCGACACGCCGATGAGCCGGCCCAACTCGCCAAGAACGGCGCCTTTCGAATAATCGGCGTGGCAGAAGCGGATGTACCGCGTATTGCGCTGGAAGGCGAAGAGGGGCATTTCCTCGCGCGCGGACTCGATGAAGGCGACGATGCGGTCCATTTCCGTCTCGTTTTCGGCGACGAGCCCGACGGGGCGGGAGTGGTCCCAGATGGCCTGGGCGCTGGTCTCGCTCTCGAGGAAGCGGAGGATGCGGTCGAGAAGCGGCTGGGCCTGGGCGAAGAGATCGTCGTGGGCTTCGGCGCAGCGGTCATTCCAATCGCCAAAGGGCTGCCAGCCGCCGCCGTTGCGCTTGTGGAAGAGGTCGCGCTCGCTGGTAATGACGAAGTCGGGCTGGACGGGGAAGGCAAATTCATCGAGCCCATGGACGATGTGGCCGAGGTCGCGGCCTGTATTGATGGCCCAGAGGACGCCGGCCTTCCGCAATGTGCCCAGGAGGGCGATCAAATCGGGGATGACCGGGGGCTGCTCGAAGTGATTGACGAGCGTGCCATCGAAGTCCATCGAGAGGAGTTTGATCATGGTGCGAAAGGCGGGAGTGGGTTAGATTAGGAATTGCTCACCCGGTTGCAACGGGCAAAAATCCCTCTATGAAATCGGCCTACGAACTGGCGATGGAGCGGCTGGAAAGCCAGTCGCCCAGCAAGCAATTGAGCGAGAAGCAGAAGCGCGAGATCGCGGAGATCGAATCGACGTGCCGGGCGCGGATCGCGGAGCGGGAGTTGTTCCTGCACGGAGAGATCGCGAAGGCGGAATCGGCGGGGAAATTGGAGGACGCGGAATCTCTGCGCGGCCAGTTGGCGATGGATACGCGGCGGCTGAACGACGAGTGCGAATCGAAGAAGGCTAAAGTGCGCGGGGGCCGCGCCGCATGAGCGGTCCGGGCTGAGCGCCGGATGTTTTATGGCTACCGCAAATCCCAGAGCCGCCTGTGTGGAAGCGTTGATGCGCTGGGAGAAGGGGACGGAGTTTGCGGACGCGGTCCTGCACCGGGCGATGGCGGAGAACCGGTTCTCGACGCTGGACCGGGCGCTCTTCATGGAGATTTTTTATGGCGCGATCCGATACCGGCGGACGCTCGATTTTTTGATCGGAAAGCTGCGGAACGAGGAGCCGGATGCGCGGACCCTCCAGGCGCTGCGCACGGGACTGTACCAATTGCTGCGGACGCGCATCCCGCGTCACGCGGCGGTGAATGAGACAGTGAACGCCGCCGGACGCGGACGATCTGTCGTGAACGCGGTGCTGCGGCGATTCCTGCGCGAGGAGAAAGAGCTGCTCGACAGCCTGGAGCGCGCGCCGGTGGGGGTGCGGCTCTCGCATCCCGAGGTGCTGGTGACGCGATGGACGCGGCAATTCGGCGAAAGCGACACCGCCAGCCTGTGTGAGTGGAATAACCACCCCGCAGACATCCTGGTGCGGGTCAACGAGCTGAAGGTGTCGGTGGGGGAATTAATGCGCGCGGGCGGCGGCGAGCCGGTGCCAAATCAACCGCTGATGCTGAAGATGGAAAAGCTGCCGATCTCCTGGCTGGTGAGCGGGCTGTGCTATGTGCAGGACCCGAGCACGCTGATGGCTTGCGAGATGCTGGAGCCGCAACCCGGCGAGCGGGTGCTGGACGCATGCGCCGCGCCAGGCGGCAAGACGAGCTACCTGGCGCAATTGATGAGGAACGAAGGGTGCATCGTGGCGTGCGACGTCTCCGCGGAGCGGCTGGCGCGGATGCGCGAAAACCTGGAGCGGCTGAGCGTGACCAATGTGGAGGTGAAGAGGGCCGACTGGCTGCAATCGCCGCCATCCGAGAATGAAAAATTTGACCGGATCCTGCTCGATGCGCCGTGCAGCAACACGGGGGTCATTCGCCGGCGGGTCGACGTCCGCTGGCGCCTGAGGGGAGACGACTTCGCCCGGATGCCCGAGTTGCAAATGGGGTTGATCAAGAATCTGTCGCGGATGCTGAAGCCCGGCGGCACGCTGGTGTACAGCACATGCAGCATGGAGCCGGAGGAGAACGAGGAAGTGGTCCGTCGCGTGGAGAGCGAAGCGCCGGAACTGAAATTCCTCAAATCGCGCCGGTCGCTGCCATTCCGGGATCAAATGGACGGGGCCTTCGCGGCGGCGTTTACGAGGAATTGAGGGACGCCGCAGATCAAGGCGTGCGTCACCCTATGGAATCCGCAATGGCTGTCTCAATGGCGTTGCAAGCCTGCGCGATCTGGCCGGATGTTACGCAAAGCGGCAGCATGAGAACGATGGTGTCCATGATCGGGCGCGTCAGCAGGCCGTGCTCGCGAGCGGCAAGGCAGACCTTTGCACCGCTACGCTGAGCCGCGTCGAGCGGCTCGCCGCCGGGTGCGCCCAACTCAATGCCCGCAATGAAACCGCATTGCCGAATCTCCCGGACCTGCGGATTGGCGCGCAATTTTTCCAGGCAGGCGGTTAACTGGAGGATCTTTGGTTGCAGGCTCGCGAGAACGCTTTCCTCCTCGAAGATCCGCAAGCTGGCGAGGGCCGCGGCGCAGGCAAGCGCATTGCCGCAATAGCTATGGCCATAATAGAAGATCTTGCCGAGGAATGCTTCGAAAATGGTTTCCGTGGTGAGCGTGGCTGCGAGCGGCATGTAGCCCCCGGTGAGGCCCTTCGCCAATGCGAGGAAATCGGGAACGGCTCCCTCCTGCTGAAAGGCGAACATCGCGCCGGTGCGGCCAAAGCCAGTCATGACTTCATCCGCGATAAGCAGCACACCGTGCCTGTCGCACCAGCGGCGGAGCGCGGCGAACAATCCCGCGGGCCACGGGCGCATGCCCGCGGCGCCCTGGATCAGCGGCTCGATGACAACGGCGGCGATCGTCTCCGGCTCTGGCAGCGCATCGAGGTCCGCGACAGAGGCAACGTGCTCGACCGGAAAATGATGCCCGGAAAAACGGCCATGAAAGAGATCGATGCCTCCCAGGCTCGCCGCGCCAAGCGTATCGCCATGGTACGCGTTCTCAAACGCCACAAAGCGCACGCGCTCCAGCCGTCCGGTGATCTGAAAATACTGGACAGCCATCTTGACGGCCACCTCGATGGCCGTCGACCCGTCATCGGAGTAGAAAACGCGAGTCAGCGCGCCAGGCGCCGCGACCTTCACCAGCGCGTCCGCCAATTCAACGGCACGCGGATTGGTGAAGCCAAGAAAGGAAGTATGCGCGACCTGATCGATCTGCTCGCGGATGGCCCGATTGATCGCCGGATGATTGTGCCCGTGAATATTCGTCCAGATCGACGAATTGCCGTCGATGTACTCGCGCCCGTCGCTGTCCCGCAGCGTGGCGCCCTGGCCGGAGACAAGGATGAGCGGCTCGTGGCCCGGCGCGCACCAATCGCGCATCGGGGTGAAGGGATGCCAGAGGCGCCGCTTGTCGAGCGCGGCGATTTGGGCGGCTTGTTTGGCGGCGCCAGTCATGGCTTCTCCACGCGCTTGATCCACGCCTCGACGCCGATTAATTCCTCATGGCTGGCCCGGCGGCGCTGGTATTTGCGGAAGAGGACGTCGCGCAATTCGCGCAGGTCCTCGATGCTCGGCTCGTCGTGATAGGTCCACGATTCCTCGCCCTTGAGCCGGGATTGGACGCGCCATTTGCCGCCAAATTTCGTGGCGCGCACCTCGCGCCTGTCGCCGTCGGCGGTGGTTTCCTTCCATGTATGTTCGTTGCGCATGGGTGTGGACGGCAGACTAAGCCCCCCAGAGATGCTTCGACAAGGCGGGCGCGTTGTCGTTAAAGGGTTCCATCCCTTGAAAGCGCTCGCGCAGATTATCCTCTACCTGGCGGCCACCGTGCTGATCGGGGCGCTGCTGGCGCCGCCGCTCTACTGGTTCGCGCACGCGGCGGCGGGGCACCTCCACAATGCGCGGCTGACCGACTTCCTTGCGAAGACTGATTTCCAGCGATTCTTCGACCGGTCGATGACAATTGTCGCGCTGGCGCTGCTTTGGCCACTACTTCGGGCGCTGAAGATCGAGGATTTCGGCTACGACCTTGGCCTAAGGCGGGACCGGCGCGGCTGGCGGCGGCTGGCGGTGGGCTTTGCCCTGGCGCTGGTGACGTTGCTCTTCATGGGCGGCATCCTCATGTACACAGGGGTCTACCGGCTGCGCTCCCACTTTCCGTACGAGAAACTGGCGTGGCTGCCGGTGTCGGCGGCGGCGGTCGCGGTGATCGAGGAGTTTCTCTTTCGCGGCGCCCTCCAGGGCGCGGTGCGCAAGACCACCGTGGATAGCTTCGCGATGATCTCCGTGGCAGTGCTGTACGCGGCGGTCCATTTTTTGAAGCCGGTCGGGACGGAGCCGGCGCAAATCCATTGGTGGTCCGGCCTGGCGCTGCTGCCGCAGACGCTCGGGCAATTCCGCCAGCCGGCCCTGCTTCTGGGCGGATTCTCCACGCTGCTCCTAGCGGGCCTGATCCTGGGCTACGCGCGCGACAGGACGCGCTCGCTCTGGATGCCGGTGGGCTTGCACGCGGGATGGGTGGTGGGGAAGATGGGTTTAATGGATGTATCGCGCACATCCGTGGCGTGGCCGTGGGTGGGACCGGATATCCTCATCGGCCTCGCGCCACTACTGACGCTGCTGGTGGTGTGGGCGATCGTATGGCTGATGCTGAGGGAGGCGCAATGAAGCTGGCGCAAAGAGCCCGCGGTTTTCTTTCGCTCATCTATCCGCCGAGCTGCGAGGGCTGCGGCGCGGGCGTGGAACTGCCGAATTATCTTTGCGAAAAGTGCGGCGCCGGCGCCGTGCGGATCGAGGCGCCGTTCTGCGAAGTCTGCTCGGAGCCGTTTCGCGGCGCGATCACAGGCGCGTTTACCTGCGCGAATTGCGGTGACCGGAAATTTCACTTCACCCATGCCGTCGCGCGGTATCGCAGCGAGGGCATCGTGCGCGATTTCATCTACCGCTTCAAATACTGGCGGGAGTTCCAGTTGCGGCATCCCCTCGCCTGCTGGGCGGCGGAGGCGCTGGAGGATGACCGCATTCGCAGGGAGCCGGTGCATGCGCTCGTGCCGGTGCCGCTGTTCGTGGCGCGGGAGCGGCACCGGGAGTTCAACCAGGCCGCGGAGCTGGCGCGGCTGGTGGGCGGGCGGGCGGGAATCGCGGTGTCCGATTGCATGCTGCGGATTCGCAATACGAACAGCCAGTTGACGCACGACAGGCAGGGGCGCATGGAAAACTTGCGAAATGCCTTCAGGATGAGGCACAATAAGGACGTGCATGGCCGCCATCTCGTCCTCGTGGACGATGTATTGACCACAGGGTCCACCCTGGATGAATGCGCCCGCGTGCTCCTGAAAGCCGGCGCGGCCTCCGTGCGGGCGATCACTGTCGCGCGCGGGTAGCCCCGAATCCATAAGACGATGTCCATTTTCAAAAAGCCCTCCTTCAAATCCGAGAAGAAGAAAAGCGACATGCCGGAGGGTTTGTGGCAAAAATGTCCGGATTGCGGCGAGGTGATCCATCAATTGACGCTGGTGGAGAACCTGTATGTCTGCCCGAAATGCGATTATCATTTCACCATCGAGGCGAAGGAGCGGCTGCAGGCGTTCCTGGATGCGGGGACATTCGAGGAATTCGACGCCGACATGCAGCCCGTGGATATCCTGAATTTCCGGGGGCCCAAGCGCTACCGCGAGAGCCTGGATCGCGACCAAAAAAAGACGGGGATGCCCGATGCCGTGATCACCGGAACCGGCAAGTCGGAAGGCAGGCAGATCGCGGTCGCGGCGATGGATTTTCGCTTTTTGGCGGCGAGCATGGGCTCGGTGGTGGGCGAAAAAATCACGCGGATGATCGAGTACGCGACCAGGCACCGGCTGCCAGTGGTCATCTTTACCGCGGCGGGCGGGGCGCGGATGCACGAGGGCCTCTTTGCGCTGATGCAAATGGCCAAGACAAGCGGCGCGCTGGCGCTGCATGCGCGTGCCCGGCTGCCTTACATTCCGGTCCTGACCAATCCCACGACGGGCGGCGTCTCGGCCAGCTTCGCGACGCTGGGCGACCTGATCCTCGCCGAGCCGAAGTGCATGGTGGGTTTTGCCGGGCCGCGAGTCATCCGCGAGACGACGCACCAGGATTTGCCGCCGGGATTTCAGACGGCGGAATTTTTGGAGGACCATGGATTGGTGGATTTGATCGTGCACCGGAAGAAAATGCGGACGACGGTGGCGGAGTTGCTCAATTACTTCACGGGGACGGGGAATTGATCATCCGGGATTGCCAGCCGAAATAATACCGTCGTCCCGCGATGGCGGGATGGGACCGGTTCAATTATCGTTTCCGCCATGACTTACGCCGAAGCGCTCGCATGGCTTTACGGCACGCAGAATTACGGCATCAAACTGGGACTGGACCGGGTGCGGACGTTTCTTTCGGACCTGGGTTGGGAGGGTGGCGGGCGCTGGCTGCACGTCGCGGGGACCAATGGCAAGGGCTCGGTCTGCGCGATGCTGGACTCGATCTGCCGCGCCGCGGGCATGCGGACGGGGCTCTATACGTCGCCGCATCTGGTCACCTTCCGCGAGCGCATCCGGATGAATGGAGAGATGGCGCCGGAAGAGCGGATCGCGGAGGAATTGACGCGGATTCGCGCCGTGTGTGAGCGGAGCGAATCGCATCCGACATTTTTTGAAATCACGACGGCGCTGGCGCTCCTGTTATTCCAGCGCGCCGGGATGGACGTGGTGGCGCTGGAAACGGGAATGGGCGGCCGGCTCGACGCGACCAACCTGGTGCAGCCGGCGGTCGCGGTCATCACGTCAGTCGGGCTGGATCACACTCAATACCTCGGGGGGACGCTTGCGGAGATTGCCTTCGAGAAGGCGGGTATCATCAAACCGGGCGTGCCGGTAGTGACCGGGCCGTTGCCGGAGGAGGCCGCCGTGGTGGTGAGAAAGATCGCCGCGGAGCGCGGCGCGGCGCTGACGCAAGTCAGCGAGCCGGTGTGGGATTATGCGGTCAGCCTAAAGGGGGCGCATCAGCGCGTCAATGCGGCGATGGCGTTGCGCGCGCTGGAGGCGGCTGGGATGCAAATCGCGCCGGAGCATCTGGCTGAGGGCCTGCGAACCGTAAGCTGGCCGGCGCGTTTCCAGGATACCGGCCGCGGATTCGTGCTGGATGGCGCGCACAATCCCGACGCCGCCAGGCGCCTGGCGCAAACCTGGCGCGGCGAGTACGGCGACCGGCGCGCGGAAGTCATCCTGGGCATCGTGCGAGACAAAGACGCGCGCGGGATTTGCGCCGAGCTGGCGGCAATTGCCGAAAAATTCACCATCGTGCCTGTGCGAAGCCCGCGCGCGGGCCCGGTGGAAGCCGTGCTCGAAATCGCCCGATCCTTCCGTCCAAGCCGCGAATGCGCGACGCTCGACGAGGCGATTGCGACGACGCCGCGCGGGCAAATACCGGGACTCATCACCGGTTCCTTCTTCCTGATGGGCGAGGCGCTGGTCGCGCTCGGCCTCGCCGGCGGCGAGCGGGAAATCAGCGCGCAGTAACGCACGCCGCGCGCAGCGCCGCGATGGCCTCGTCCATCCGCTCGGCGTGGAAGACTGAGGTGCCGGCGACCAGCGTATCGGCGCCGCGCGCAACGGTCAGCGGAGCGGTCTCGGCATTGATGCCGCCGTCCACCTCGATGCGGAAATTGAGGCCGTGTTCCGCGCGGAAGCGGGCGGCGGCCTCAACCTTCGCAATCATCTCGGGCATGAATTCCTGACCGCCAAAGCCGGGCTCGACGGTCATCACGAGCAGGAGATCGATCTGGCCGAGAAACGGCTGCACCCGCTCGAACGGGGTCGCGGGCCGCAGCGAAAGCCCCGCCGTGCAGCCGGCGGCGCGGATGGCCGCCAGCGTGGTCGGGACGTCGTGATCCGCTTCGACGTGTACGGTGATGTTGTGCGCGCTCTGGACGAAGCACGAAAAATAATGATCCGGGCGAGTGACCATGAGGTGTACGTCGAACGGATCCTTCGCGCACTTGCGTGCCGCCGCGACGAACGCGGGGCCGAAGGAAATATTATCCACGAAATGGCCATCCATGATGTCCATGTGCAGCCAATCCGCCCCCGCTTTCTCCGCGCGTACGATCTCCTCGCCCAGGCGGCGAAAGTCGCAGGCGAGAACGGACGGGGCGACGATGAGGGAATTCATGGACTTGCCAATCTTGGAGCCCCATGGCTGGTCGATTCAACCGGCAATTTTAGACGATCGACTCTCTCACGTCATCAGTTCCGGATAATGATCGCGCGCGGCGGCCTCGCACCGCTCGAGAATCTGCGCGGCGCTGTCCATGCGGGAGATTTCATCGACCAGGTTGAGGCAAAAACCAACGTCGAGGCTTTGAACGGCGCGCTTGACGCGCGGGACCAGCGCGGCGCCGGTCGAGAGCTCGTCCAGGCCCAGGCCGATGAGCAACGGGGTCAGCGCGATCTCACCCGCCATCTCGCCGCAAATGCCGACCCACAGATTGTGCGCGTGACCGGCATCGACCACCATCTTGATCAGCCGGATGATCGCGGGATGCGTCGGCTCGTAGAGATGGGCGACGCGCTCGTTCACCCGATCGACGGCAATCGAATATTGGATCAGGTCGTTCGTGCCGATTGAGAAGAAATTGACCTCGTGCGCGAGCAGATCGGCGCTGATCGCCGCGCTGGGAATCTCGATCATCGCTCCCACCTCCATCCGCTCGTTGAACGGCTTGCCCTCAGCGCGCAGCTCCGCCTTGCACTCCTCGAGCACGGCATTTGCGCGGCGCAGTTCATCGACGCCCGAAATCATCGGATACATCATCCGCACGTTGCCGCCGATGCTGGCGCGCAGGATCGCGCGAAGCTGAACCTTGAATATCTCCGGCCGCTCGAGGCAAAAGCGGATGGCCCGCCAGCCGAGGAATGGATTGAGTTCCTCCGGCAGATCGAGCGCGCTCATGAATTTGTCCCCGCCCAAGTCGAGCGTCCGGATGATGACGCTGTGCGGCAGCACCTCGTCGGCGACTCGCTTGTAATTGGCGTACTGCTCCTCCTCGTCGGGTAGTTCAGTCTTATTGATATAGAAAAACTCCGTCCGGTAGAGGCCGATGCCCTCGGCGCCGTTTTTCTTCACGACCGTCACCTCGTCCGGCATCTCGATATTGGCCGAGAGGACGACGTGGCGTCCGTCGATGGTCATCGAGGTGGTTTCGCGCAGTTCGGTGAGCCGTTCCTCGACCTTGGTCTTCTTGATCTCGAGTTCGCCGTACTCCCAGAGCGTCTGGTCGTTGGGATTGAGGATGAGCAGCCCGTTGTAGCCGTCGAGCAGGACGTGCTGCCCGCTCTCCATTATCTCGCTGACGTTGTGCAGGCCCACCACGGCGGGGATGTTCATCGAACGGGCCATGATGGCCGAGTGCGAGGTGCGGCTGCCGACATCGGTCGCAAACCCGAGCACGAGCTGCCGATTGAGCTGCGCCGTGTCCGAGGGCGTGAGGTTGTGCGCGACCAGGATGTGCGGGCTGTCGATCGAGGATAGCGGGCGGGTCTGCTTGCCCAGCAGATTGTGCAGGACGCGCCGCGCGACGTCGTGGATATCGAGTGCGCGTTCGCGCAAGTAGGGGTCGTCGATCTCGCTGAGCGTCTTCGAGTAGCGGTTGGCAACCTGCTGGAAGACGTGCTCGATGTTGTTCTTGTCGCGCGTGAGGGTCCGCAGAACCTCGTCGATGAGGGTGCGGTCCTCCACGACCAGCAGGTGTGCGTCGAAGATGCCGGCATCCTTTGCTCCGATGGCCTCGGCAATCCGCTCCTGCATCTCGAGAATCTGGGCCCGGGTCAGGATGAGCGCCGACTCGAACCGGGCGATCTCTGCCGGGATCTCCGACTCGGGGATGCGCCGGACCGGCGGCTCCTCGTCCTCATCGTTGCGATAGACGAATACCGTGCCGCGCGCGATGCCGGGGGAAGCCCCGACTCCGTGAA
Organism: Chthoniobacteraceae bacterium; assembly: GCA_049521415.1. GTDB lineage: Bacteria > Verrucomicrobiota > Verrucomicrobiia > Chthoniobacterales > Chthoniobacteraceae > DATAXI01. The sequence goes on along the minus strand of JBEKOV010000012.1, from coordinate 22,183 downwards.
AGCGCTTTTCTGCACCGGCGGTTCCCTCGCTCATGGAGAGGCGGCTGGGAGAGGGCTAAGGGTGGGTCGGGGCGCGACGCATCCAGGCGGGCGCCGGTCGTAGAGGGAGTGTGCTGGGCGCTCAATCCTCATCGAAGCGCCGCTGGATGAGTTCCTCGATCTCCTGGACGGCGCTTTCCGCGTCGGCTCCCTCGCAGGTGATTCGCAGCTTCGATCCCTGGCCCGCGGCCAGCATCATCAGTCCCATGATGCTCTTCCCGTTGACCTGTTCCCCATCTTTTTCGACCCAAATGTCGCACTTGTGCCGATTGCAAACCTTCACGAACATGGCCGACGGGCGCGCATGCAAACCGAGCCGGTTCTGGATCGTGATTTCCTTGGACACCTTCTGGGAGGAGGTGGAGGAGGGTTTGCGGCTCAGTATGCTCATTTAGTCGGTGCTCGGTTTCTGCATTTTTCTCAACAGGCGTTCATTAAACTCGACGGCGCTATTTTGGCCCATGCTCTTCAGCTTCTGATCCAGGGCCGCCACTTCGATGAGGCGGGCCAGGTCGCGGCCGGTGCGCACGGGGATGGTCACATGGGGAACCAGAATTCCAAGTATCTCATAGAATTCCTGTTCCAAGCCAATCCTATCCACCTCTTCGAGCTCCTGCCAATCCTTTAATGTTACAACCAGGTCAAGGCGTTTTTCGAGCCGGGTGGCGGAAACCCCGAAAATCGAGGCCACGTTGATGATCCCGATACCCCGGACCTCCATATGGTGCCGGGTCAGCTCGGGGGCCGTCCCGACCAGGTCCCGGCCCTCGATCGCCCGCAGGCGGGTCATATCGTCGCTTACCAGGCTGTAGCCGCGCTCGATCAGCCCCAGCACGCACTCGCTTTTGCCGATGCCGCTGGAACCCCGGATCATGACCCCGATGCCCAGGATATCGACCATGCTGCCATATTCCGTGATCGACGGCGCAAAGTCGGCCTCGAGCAGGATCGTGGCCGCGTTGATGAAGCGCATGGTGATCATCGGCGTCCTGAATACGGCCACACCCGCCGCGGCGGCCTCCTGTAAAAGGGCGGTGGGCGGTTTTGCCGACCTGGAGATGACCAGGCATGGGATGGCCCGGGCGAACAGGTCCCGGGCGTGGCTGCGAACCTCCTCCTTGGGCAGGCTCTTGAGGTAGGAATGCTCGGCGCTGCCGAGAACCTGGATGCGCTTGAAGGCAAAGTAGGCAAAGAAGCCGGACAGGGCGAGGCCGGGCCGGTTGATCGTGGGCTCGCGGATGATGCGGTCGAAGCCGACCGCCGGACCGATGAGGCGCAACTGGAGGGCCTCCGAGTGACGGGTGTACCATTCGCCTACGGTCGGTGGGGAAGAAGAGCCCTTGGTCTTCAACGGCATGCCTCCGGGGCTGGAAACTTTTGGCGCCCCTCGGGGGCAAATCCTGGATTCATACTGGACCGGGCGGTCACCCCCACAAATAGACCCACAATGGCGCCCGGCACCAGAACAGAATAACGCCGCGATCTTATGAAAACGCCGGCTCGATGACGCCAAAATTGCCCTGTTTGCGCCGGTACAGGACGTTCACCTTTTCAGACTTCGCGTTGAGGAAGACGACGAACTGCTGTGCGGTGTTCATTTGCAATTGCAGGACGGCCTCGTCCACGAACATCGGTTTGACGGGGTATTTCTCGATCCGGACTACGAGCGGCTCGGCGCCGTTTTCGTGATCGGGTTCGGTTTCGTCCGCGATGATCTGCTCCTCGAGATGGCGGATCTGTGCGCGGCGGGGACGATGCTGGCGCATGATCTTGGTCTTATGCTTGCGCATCTGCTGGGCGATCTTGCCGACGACCTCGTCGATGGAGGCGTAGAGGTCGGGGGTCTCGGCGCTGGCGTCGATGGTGATGTGGTTGTTGCAATGGAGCACCACCTCGGCGATGTGCCGGTACTTTTCCACGTCAAGGATGACCTGCGCATCGATGATGCGGGGGTAATCCAGGTGAAGGCCCTCCACTTTTTTGCGGGCGTAATCGACGATGGCATCGGTGACGGCCACGTGGCGGCCTGTGACTTTGATTTCGGGATTTGCGTTTGCGACTTGCATGGTTCCTCTGGTTTACATTTTGAAGCGTTCCCCAAGGTAAAGCTGTCTGCTAATCGGATCGTTAATCAGGAAGTCTTTGGTTCCCTGGCTTTCCACGCGACCCTCGAAAATGAGATAAGCGCGGTCCACGATCGAGAGGGTCTCGCGCACGTTGTGATCGGTAATCAGGATCGCAAGGCCGGAGTCGCGCAAATTGGCGATGATCTGCTGCACGTCGTACACGGCAATGGGATCGACCCCGCTGAAGGGCTCGTCGAGCATGAGCATGCTCGGCTTTGTGACGAGTGAGCGGGCGATGGTAAGACGGCGCTTCTCACCGCCGGAAAGGGTGAGCGCCTGCTGGCGGGCGACGTGCTCGATGCCGAATTGCGTGAGCAGCTCTTCGCATCGCGCCTTGCGCTCCTTCTTGTTCATCTTGAGGGTCTCGAGGATGGCCATCAGGTTTTGCTCGACGGTCAGCTTGCGGAAGATCGATTCCTCCTGCGGCAGGTAACCCATGCCCATGCGCGCCCGGCGGTACATGGGGTAATCGGTCACGTCGTTGCCGTTGAAGATCACCTTGCCGCCATTTGGGCGGACGAGACCGACGATCATGTAAAAGCTGGTGGTCTTGCCGGCGCCATTGGGGCCGAGCAGGCCGACGATCTCGCCGCGCTTGAGACCGATATCGACCCCGTTCACCACCGCGCGTCCGCCGTAAATCTTGACGAGCTTCTCTGTCTGCAGGATGCGCCCGGAGGTATCGCCGGGCGATGGCTTTGAAGATTCCAGGGTCTGTGTCACTGTGGTGAAGAGGATGGAGATTCGCCCGGGGATTCGGCGTTGGTGCCGGTCTGCTTTGGCTGCTCCTGGATCACGACCCGGCTTGGCCCGATGGTCTTCATGGTATGGCCGTCTTTGTTCATGATCATGACAGTCGTCTCCGAGGTGGCGATCTGGGTATTGATGCCCTGCGATACCCGGGGCCAGCCGGTCAGGATGATGTCACCTGTATCCGCATTGTAGTCGGCTTTTTGCGCGATGCCAACATTGTGCTGCGGCTGTTCGCCATTTGCCGCAGGTTTGTCCTGAACGATGACAACGGGCTGGTCGGGGGTCCCTTCGGCGATGGCGCGCTGGAGGCCGCTGGCCCTCTGGGAGGCGGCGTCGGCGGCATCGGCGACAGCGGCGGCTTTCGCCGGGCCGGGTGAGGGCTTGCCCATCGCGGGTCCGGCGGCTCCGCCACCGGCCCCCTTGCGCATGTAAGCGGTCAATTTGTTGCAATTGACGGTGAAGGAGGGGTCCTTCACGAAGACGCCGTAGTTTTCACCCGTGAAAATGGCAATGCGGGTCTTTTCGTCATAGTCCATCGCCTGCGAGTCGATGATGGTGGGCCCCTGCGGGGGCTGTTGGCTCGCGGGTTTTTTCTCGGTCGGCTGGGGAGTGGCCGAGGGGCCGCCCATATCAAGGGCGCCGTTGCTGTAGCCGGGGCCGGACGAAAAAGTCTGCGCAAATGCGCCAAGGCCGGGCAGGAGCGCGAGAAACACGAGGAAGAGTTTCATTATTTAGGGAGTCGATTTGGGACGCGGCGAGGTCCCGGCGGCGGGGCTGGGAGAGGCGGCGGGCTTGTTGGCCGCCTGCCGGTTGTAAATGATCATGCGGACGTGGCCGGACATCTTCCCTTTGTGGGTCTGGGTGTTGAAGACCATCTTCTGGCCGGTGATCTGGAAATCCGAGCGCCGAACTATGACGGGGACATCGCTGGTGACGATGCGGGTATTCAGGTCGAGGACGGAGCGGGTCATGAAGACGCTGGCGTCGGGCGTACCCTTATCGTCATAGGTTTGCATATAGGCGTTCTTCATATCGAGATGGCTGTCGTCTGCCCGGTAGGCCTTGTCGATGATGAAGTACATCTGGAGTTTGCCCCGGTCGTCGTAATAGGGCAGGCGCACCCCGCGGGCGTCGTGATCGACGGGAATCGGGACGTTAAACCTGGGCGTCGTGGGCGCGGGCGAAGCGCTGTCCCCCCACGCGAGGGCGCCGGCGAGGGATATGGCGAGGGATATGGCGAGGAGGGTGGCAGCGTATATGCCATGGTTCTTACCGGACGGCTTCATGCAATATGCGCAGAGTTGTCAACAGCGCGGGGAGTTTTGCCAATGGAATTTGATTCGGTCCATCGGAAAGCGCACGAGCCGGGTTTTCGTGGGTCTCAATGAAGATGCCATCACAGCCGGCTGCGGCGGCAGCCCTGGCCAGGACGGGAGCGAGAATGCCGTCGCCGGAAGTGGAACTGCCTGCGCCGCCGGGACGTTGAACGGAGTGAGTGGCATCGAAAACGACATGGTAGCCGGCCTCACGAATCCAATACAAAGAACGCATGTCGGCCACGAGATTGTTGTAGCCGAATGAGACACCGCGCTCGGTGAAAAAGTAACGGAGACTTCCGGCAGACTCGATTTTTTCGGCGATGTTGGGCAAGTCCCAGGGCGCGAGGAACTGGCCTTTCTTCACGTTGACGACGCGTCCGGTGGCTGCGGCGGCGAGGATGAGATCGGTCTGGCGGGAAAGGAAGGCGGGGATTTGGAGGACGTCGATGTATTTGGCGGCGAGCTCGGCTTCGGCGGGGGAGTGGACGTCGGTGGTGACGGGGACGCCGATGGAGGCGCCGACGTCGGCGAGGAGGGCGCAGCCGGCTTCCAGGCCGGGGCCGCGGAAGGATTTTACGGAGGTGCGGTTGGCTTTGTCGTAGGAGGCCTTGAGGATGAACTGGATGCCGGCGTCCTTTGCTATCCTGCTGAGCTTGAGGGCGATGCGGTGCAGGAATTTCTCGGACTCGATGACGCAGGGGCCGAGGATAAAGAGCGGAGCGGGGCCGCCAAGGGTGCAGGATTGGATTTTAAGCGGCTTGCGCTTCACGACGAGGTAGAGGCTGTCCGCAGATTAAAAAGCATCCAGGAATTTGGCCTGCAAAAAATTGGCGGGGCGCAACTTTCTTTCTGATTTTTTCGCGGATATATTCGCAATGCACCGTTGTAGTCAGGCGCCGTAGCTTTTGGTGAATTTTTTCCGCGATTCCTCTTCGGAGGATGGGGCGGCGGGTTCGGGGGTTGGAGCAGGTTGCCCGGCGGCGGGGGGCTCGGCGGGTTCGGAGGCTTCGCCGTTGCCGGTGGAGGTTTTGGCGCCCTGGGAAATCTCGAAGAAGACCATCTGGAGGTTGGAGATGGTGTTGTTGAGGATGGCGAGTTCTTCGTTGCTGAGGTTGTTGCGGGTTTTTGCGCGAAGGACGATGAGCTGATCGATGAAGAGGCGGGCGAGCTCGAGATTGACGGGAGCCTCGTTGGTCTCCGGATGGGGAATCTGGCCGAGGGCGTAGGCGGCGTTTTGGGCCTGCATCATCACCAATTCGATGAAGCGCTGGGCCATTTCGCCCGAGGTCTCGGGGGATTCTTGTATTTCTGCCATGGTGGCTGGTGGTTTGAGGTTTGGTTACTGGTTGATTAGGGAAGGTGCGCGCTCCGGGGCGACGATGACGACGACGCGGGGCTTGTCGAGGAAGTATTTGCGGGAGACTTCCCTCGCCTGCCCGAGGGTGACGGCCTCGATGAGGGCGCGCTCGGCTTTATAATAGTCGAAGCCGGCGCCGTAGAGTTCATCGAGGGCGCAGGAGTAGGCGAGAGCGTCTTCGCTCTGGTTGCGAATTTCCTGCTGGCCGATGGCTTTTTCCTTTGCGCGGGCGAGCTCGGCTTCGGTGAGGCCGTTGCGGGCGAGCTGGTCGATCTCATCGAGCAATTCGGCACGGACGGCGTCGAGTTTTTCGGGCGAGGTGCCGAGGTAGAAGGCGAAGGGGCCGGGGACGAGGCCGAGCAATTGAGAGGAGCCGACGAAGTAGGCGAGGCCCATTTTCTCGCGGATGCGGACGAAGAAGCGGGAGCCGAGGTCGCTGCACGCTTCGTCGATCAATTCGAGCGCGGCGCGATCCGGGCTGAATAAATCGGCGCCGCGATAGGCGACCATGAGGATGGCCTGGGTTTTGTCGCGGCGCTCGACGACGGTCTTCGATTCCGGGAGCGGGGCGGGGATGGGCGGGTTCGCGAGCGGGTCATCGCCGGGAGGCATCGCGGCGAAGAGGCGTTCGATGTGAGCCTTGACCTCGGCGGCATTGACGTCGCCGAAGACGGCGATGACGCCGTTCTTTGCGACGACGTGTTTGCGGTAAAAGGCGAGCAATTGGTCGCGGGTGAGATTTGGGACGGTGGCGGGGCTGCCGTTGAGGCGGAGGCTGTAGGGATGGCCGGGGTAAAGGGCGGCGCGCATGGCGTTGCGGGCGGTGGAGGTCATGTCCTCGTCCTCGGCCTTGAGCGAGGCGACCTGGATTTGTTTCTCGAGGGCGATTTCTTTTTCGGGGAATGCGGGATGGAGGAGGACGTCTGCGAGAAGCTCGATGCCGGTGACGACATCGGGTTTCATCGCGCGAAGGGCGAGGCTCATCGAGTTGTTGCCGGAATCGGCGCCGATGCTGCCGCCGAGGGATTCGATCTCGCTGACGATCTGCCCGGCGGCGCGGGTTTCGGTCCCCTTGATGAGGACGCGGGAGCAGAGGCGGGTGATGCCGCTATCCTCCGGGGTCTCGGCGAGGATGCCGGCCTTGAAGGCGGCTAGCATCGAGACGAGCGGGAGGCGCGAATCTTCGCGGACGAGGAGGCGGAGGCCGTTGGGGAGGGTGAATTTTTGGATTTCGCCGGCGGCGATGGGCGATTTTTCGGCGGTTGATTTGGCGAGGGAGCCGATGGGATTCAGAGTCGAGACCGTGAGGTTTTCGTCGCCGAAGTAGAGGGTGAGGACGCGGTGGATATCGGCGGGGGTGACGCGCTGGAGTGCGGCGAGGTAGTGGCCGGAGAAATCGAGGTTGCGGGTGAGGAGCCAGTTCGAGCCGAGGTCGGCGGCCTTGCCGCGCATGGTGGTGAGGGAGTGAAGATGGATGCCGAGGGAGCGGCGCTTGGCTTTTTCGATTTCGGCGACGGAAACGCCGTGCTCTTTGACCTCGGCGATGACGGCGGCGATGGCCGCTTCCGCGGTTTCGCGATTGGCGGGCTCGAGATTGGCATCGATGCCGAAGAGGCCGGGATCGCCGGGGGTGTAGCAATAGGCGGAGATGGAATTGACGAGGCCGAGCTGCTCGCGGAGGCGCTGGTTGAGGCGGGAACTGGCGCCATCGCCGAGGATGGTGGAGAGGAGGTCGAGGGCGGGGGTATCGGGGCTGGCGACGGCGGGGACGTGCCAGGCGAGGTTGAGGCGGGTGAGTTCGGTGGGGAACTCGGTATCGACGCGGCGTTTGCCGAGTTGCTGGGGCTCCTGTGGGATGTAATGGGGCTGGATGCTCTTGCGGGGATGATTGGAGAAGGCGAGTTCGAGCTGATCGCGGACTTTGGCGGCATCGACGTCGCCGACGATGACGAAGAAGATGTTATTGGGGACGTAGCGGAGTTTGTAGTAGTCCATCACGTCGTCGCGCTTGAGTTCGTTGAAGACATCGAGGTGACCGATGACGGGGAGGCGGTAGGGATGGACCTGGAAGGCGGACGCCATGAGTTGGAGGCCGGCGACGCGGTCGGGGTCGTCGCAGCCCATGGCGAACTCGCGGCGGATGACTTCCTGCTCCTTGGCGTACTCGAGGGGAGGGACGACGGAGTTCATCATCGCGTCGGAGAGGAGATCAAGGGCGGTGGGGACGCCTTTTGAGGGGATGTCGATCCAATAGACGGTGCGGTCGTAGGAGGTATAGGCGTTGATGTAGCCACCATGGTCCTGGACGTTCTGGGCGAACTCGCTGGAGTCGCGGGTCTCGGTGCCCTTGAAGAGCATGTGCTCGAGGATGTGGGAGAGGCCGGCGCCGAGGTGGCGGTCCTCGTCGATGCTGCCGGTCCCGACCCATGCCTGGATGCTGGCGACGGGGGCGGAATGATCCTCCTGGAGGATGACGGTGAGGCCGTTGGCGAGGGTCCAGACCCGCGCGGTTACGGGAGGGATGGGGATTTCGGCGGCGGATTTTTCGGCGGGCTCGGGTGCATCGCGGGTGCGAAGGGGATCGTCCGCCTCCGGGGAGCGGAGGTGGGGAGCTTTGGCCGACGAGCGCGAGATGAGCATGATGAGAAGATGGGCGAGAAGCTGTTCATGAACCGGTCTCGGCGGTCAGGGATTGGGAGGGTGGGCCGGCGGGAGCGCGAGTGGCCTGGGCAGGGAGAAAGGGGAGGACGAAGGCTGCGTTGAAGTCGTATCCGTCGCGGAATTGCTCGATGGTGTCGGAGTCGTTTTTGCCGAGGATTTCCTTGCGGATCATGTTGAAGACGATGTGGCCGAGGTCTTCGCAGGAATGGACGTTCCAGTAATTGAAAACGGTCATGACCATGGGGCCGAATTCCTTGAGGGCGAAGACGCGGATGCCGTCGAGAAGCTGGGTGGGGGAGACGTGGCGGGAGACGCCTTCGCGGTTTTTTTTCTGCTGCTTGACGGTGAAGTCGAGGGCGTCGCGAACGAAGGAGTAGACCTCGCGGTGAAAGCGGGGGTCTTCCTGGATGATGCGGTCGACAGCTTCGGCGAAGCCAATTTTTTGCATGCGTGGTGGGTGACAGGAGAGCGTAGGCGCAGGGGGCGGGAGCGTCAACTGCGGGTGATTTTGAACAGAAGGGAACAAAGGGAGCAAAGGGGGGAGCGGAAATTCGAAAATCGATCCCACAGTCGCGGGACGAAAGATTTGAGGGGGGCGGAATTCGACTGATGGTGGAACCGCAAAGAGCACAAAGAGCACAAAGAGCACAAAGGGCTCAGGGTGCTGGAATCGTTGACTTGAGGGTCAGGATGATGAACTTCACGCGGTTTGAAGCACGGCGTGATCGGCTTGGGCAGCGGCGTATTGCAGGCAGTCACGGATGTCCTCGGCTTGCAGGTCCGGAAAGTCCTCAAGGATTTGTGATTCGCCGGCGCCGGCGGCGAGCATTTCGAGCACGTCCTTTACCCGAATACGCATGCCCCGGATGCAGGGACGGCCTCCGCATTGCTCGGGGTCGAATGTGATACGGTCGAGGTGGTTCATTGGGCGAGGATAGGCCGTCTGGGCCGAGGACACAAGTTTGGGTGCTGGCGATGGGGCGGGTGAAGGTCATCCGTGCGGTGCCGCCGATGAGATTTCGGCAATAGCCGCCTCCTCCGTCCGGCGATTCAAACTGGCGCTCGCAAATTGAAGCCCAATCGTATGAACTCTCTCTCATGATCACGCTAGCCGAGTATGCTCAATGAAAGCGTTTAAGAAATTTCTCAGCGTCTCCGATTCGACTGGACAGGTCCAAACTGAAGGAGGTCTTCTCAGTCAGATTTCTTGGGAGCATCTCGAACAAGTCGGCAATTTAGCTGATTACGATGGACTCCTGCTTAATTTCTCCTCCCTGCGGGGACGCTTTCAGCAGGTTACCTTCAACGCACAATTAATCTCCGACCTCTTCGATATAGCTTCGTGGACGCACGTTGTGCGATCGGGTGGGAACATCGTTGTCATCGGTGATCCTGCCAATCTAAGGATCAGAGCCACTGACGCTGGGAGTAGGGGTCTTTCCGTCATCCAGCCAGTTCCCGGCGGTGTCGTGGCATTGATTCCGATATCTCGCCTGTTGCTTGTTTCCATCGACCAGCGATCTGTTGACTTTAGACGGGTGGATTTAAATCATAAGAATGCTTCGCCTACAGCCATTGCGTACCTAAAGGGCATTAAACATCTTGAATACTCCATCCAACAAGTAAACGTGGCAAAATCTTGGAGGGAGTCCCTTGCCGCACACGGAACAGACATTTTGAGCAAGATCACCGGATTAACTACCTTCGAAACCGGATTGTTTGCAAAAATCGAATTCACAACCAACTCTAAGATTGGCAGCGTGACGCTGTTGCCTGCCAGAGGGAAATCATCTATTGAGGATGAAACTTTTTGCTTCAGCCGCTATTTTGGGATGGAGCTAATTTCGAGCGAGCCCGCTTGGGCTGCTGAAATGATGGCTCCCACGCAACCCGAAATTGAGGAGGCGATTCGTGCCAAACGCACCCATATAGAGACGCTGGCTCACGCTCTTGAAACAGATCAGTATCTGATTGACCAAGCCCGTCGCTGATTGCCCCTGTTGTACGCGGAAGGACACCAATTAGATGAACTTGTTGCGCTCGCTTTTCGTGAACTGGGAGCGCAAGCGGAAAAGATTTCCAAAGAAAAGGAGGATATTCAATTGACTCTCCCAGGTAGGCCTCTGGGAATTGTAGAGGTAAAGGCTACCCATAACGCGCGATTCGGATCCGGCGCTGTTACTCAGTTGGGGCGGTGGATGGATGAAGTGATGGCTAGCAACGGGATAGGGGTTAAGGGGATTTTTGTTGGAAACGCGGAGCGTTTCTCTCCGCCTTCGGCCCGTGGACCATTGTTCGAGTCCGAATCGGAGAGATTTGCCAAGCTGAGAAAAATAACCCTCATCCGCTCCTTGAACTTATATACGGCGGTGCTACTGAGCAATCTCGGCATCATAAAGGCTGACGACTTCTGGCAGCAATTGTTCTCGACCGAAGGCAATTTTGACTCAAAACGCTATTTGGAGTCGATTCCGCCTCCATTTACGTTTTCCAGGATAGAAGCGGGTGATGCGTCAACCTGAAGCGCTCACTTTTTCCCATTTTTTTAAACTCCGCCGGTGTCATGCCAGCGTATGGTGCAACGGCGGCGGGCGGGGAGACAAGGCGGGATGAGGTCGAGAAGTTTGCGTGGGGTTTCCGGGTTTGGGGGGTGGCCGATGTGTACCGCCCCTTGCCGGGGCGTATTGAGAGCGACGAGATACCGGGGGCTTACGCCGCCCGGCTACATTCGGGCAGGGCCTGCCGGGCCTATTTCGCGCAAAGGCTGTTTTCGGGGAAGGTGCGTTCGGGTTGGGGTGGCTTTAGTCGTTATTGCGCGCGGCCGTTATGGAGGGACGATCAGAGAGACGTTTGGAAAATAGGTGCGGTATCGGGTAACGTCGCGCGTGACTAAAGTCCGGCTCTCAATCTCCGCATGGGCCCCGATGTAGAAATCCGGCAAGGGCGAAGTTTTCGTGCCGCCGGTTTTACGATATTTCAGCCAGGCTTGCGACGCCAGCCAACCGGCAGCGTAGGGCAATGGCAATCGTTGAAACACAGCCGGATCGAGCCACCGGTCAAGATCGGCGGAAGATGTGAATGCCGGGGCAAGCTCCGCGTAGATGATGGGATTGATGAATACCGGCCCCTGTGCAACTGCTGCCGTTAACTGCTCGCTCGACCATGGCAACCATGCCGGGTCGGCTGTGGCGAGGTCCAGCAGGACGTTTGTATCGAAGAGAAAGCCGCTCATTCCTCACCACGCGTGAGGTCCATCACGTCCGCAGTGGTCACGCCGGGCCTGGCGGCACCCACGGCGCGGTTGAGCCAATTCTCGACGGGAGGAGGCGTGGTACGCCACGCACGGAATTTCTCGAGCCACGCGGCCAGTTCGTCCACCTGGGGCTCAGGGAGGCGCTCAATGGCGGCTTCAATTTCCGTAATGGTGCTCATTGTTGAAAAGATAGCATAGAGGCCGCCCCAGGGACAAGAGCAGACGAGCCGGCTCAAGGTTCCGGTCCGGATTGCCAGCTTCGGGCGCGGATGGGAGAAAGGACATAAAGGACGAAAAGGACCGAAAGGAGATTTCGAAGGGGCGGGTTCGGACTACCGGACGTAAACCCCTTCGACAGGCTCAGGGCTTGCGGCGCGCGGGTCAGGGCTGAGGGGGTTGGGCAAGGTACCAGGCGTAGGTCTGGCGGATGCCTTCGGGGAGGGGGATCTGGGCGCGCCAGCCGAGGGTGTGGATGCGGGTGACGTCGAGGAGTTTGCGGGGGGTGCCGTCGGGTTTGGTGGTGTCGAAGTCGAGACGGCCGGAGTAGCCGACGATGTCGCAGATGAGTTCGGCGAGTTGGCGGATGGTGATGTCTTCGCCTACGCCGATGTTTACGATTTCGGGGGAGTCGTATTGCTGGAGGAGGAAGACGCAGGCGCGGGCGAGGTCGTGGACGTGGAGGAATTCGCGGCGGGGAGCGCCTGTGCCCCAGACGGAGACGCGGGGGGAGTTGGAGATTTTGGCTTGGTGGATTTTGCGCAACAGGGCTGGGAGGACGTGGGAGGTGTGGAGATCGAAGCTGTCGCCGGGGCCGTAGAGGTTGGTGGGCATGGCGGAGATGAAACGGTCGCCGTACTGGCGGGCGTAGGCCTGGCAGAGTTTGATGCCGGCGATTTTGGCGATGGCGTAGGGTTCGTTGGTGGGCTCGAGGGGGCCGGTGAGGAGGGCGGACTCGGGGATGGGCTGGGGGGCGAGCTTGGGGTAGATGCAGGAGCTGCCGAGGAAGAGGAGTTTTTCGACGGGAAAATCGTGGGCGGCCTGGATGAGGTTGTTTTGGATTTTGAGGTTCTCGAGGAGGAATTCGACGGGAAAATCGGCGTTGGCTTTGATGCCGCCGACTTTTGCGGCGGCGATGATGACGCGGGCGGGGCGCCGGGCGGAGAAGAAGGCGCGGACGGCGGCGGTGTCGGCGAGGTCGAGCTCTGAACGGGAGCGGGTGAGGATGGAGGTGTAGCCGGAGCGCTGAAGCTCCGCGACGATGGCGCCGCCGACGAGGCCGCGATGGCCCGCGACGAAGATGGGTTGGGTGGTTTGCGACATTTGATTGCGCGGATGCGGCGGAGGCGGGCGGGAGTAGAATGTTGATGGGAAATCGGGCGGGTCAATGAGCAATGTTGACGGGGAGGGAGAAGGGGGACGGAATTTTTATTTAACCACATAGAACACAAAGAGCACAAAGGGGGAGGGCTCCGGAGGAGTGGGTCAAATCGGACCTCGGGGCGTAAACCCGCCCGGACCACCGGCTCGCCCACCCTCCAGCCGCCACGGGTCCCTTCCGCCTCCTCGGTCCGGGGCTACAACGCTGGCGCGCGAGGTGTTGCGACTACGGAAGGCGGGGGGCTTCGTCTTCGTATTTGCGGCTGTAGCGGATGAAGGTGAAGTAGGCAGTGGAGAGGGCGATCCAGAGGCCGGGGAAGCCGTCGAGGAAGCCGCGTCTTATTATATAGGCGCGGAAGAAGCGCCACGAGGGACGGAATAGTGTGGCGGGGAGGGACCAGCGGGCGCCTTCGGTTTTTTGTTTTTCGAGGAAGGCGTCGGAGAAGGTGTTGATCTTGGCGATGTAATGGCGCATGTCGCGGAAGGAGTAGTGGTGGAGATCGCCTTCGAGGGTTTTGACGGGGCCGTCGACTTGGACTTTGTCGTGGGCGGCGTCGCCGGCGCAGCGGCCGCGGTCGCGGCGGAAGAGGCGGAGTTTGCGGTCGGGATACCAATCGCCGTGGATGATCCAGCGGCCCATGAACCAGACTTTGCGGGGCATGCGGGCGCCGGAGAATTTTTCGGAGTCGCCGGAATTGAAGAAGGAGATGATGGAGGATTTTAATTCGGGGCTGAGTTCCTCGTCGCAATCGAGGATGAGGACCCAGGGCATGGTGCAGAGGGCGACGGCGGCGGCTTTTTGGTCGCGCTGGCCGAGATAATCCTGGTGCTGGATGCGGGCGCCGAAGTCGCGGGCGACGTCGCAGGTGCGGTCGGTGGAGCCGGAGTCGAGGAGGATGATTTCGCGGGCGAGATGGGCGGCGCTACGGAGGCAACGGCGGAGGTTGTCTTCCTCGTTGAAGGAGATGATGGCGAGGGAGAGATTGAGGGGACCGGCCATCGGGAGTTTTGGTTAAAGCATTTGCTCGAGGAAGGCGCGGGCGTCGAAGGGGGCGAGGTCTTCGAGTTTTTCGCCTGTGCCGATGTAGCGGGTGGGGATGTTGAGCTCGTTCTGAATGGAGATGATGACGCCGCCTTTGCCGCTGCCGTCGAGTTTGGTGACGATGACGCCGGTGAGGTTGACGGCCTGGTGGAATTCGCGGGCCTGCTGGAGGGCGTTGGAGCCGGTGGTGGCATCGACGACGAGGAGGCACTCGTGGGGGGCGCCGGTGTCGTGTTTTTCGAGGGAGCGTTTTATTTTGTTGAGCTCGGCCATGAGGTTGACCTTGGTGTGGAGACGGCCGGCGGTGTCGCAGAGGAGGAATTCGATGTTGCGTTTGTCGGCGGCGACGTAGGCGTCGTAGCAGAGGGCGGCGGGATCGGCGTTGTACTGGCCTTTGATCATCTCTACGCCGATGCGGTCCGACCAGACGCCGAGCTGCTCGATGGCGGCGGCGCGGAAGGTGTCGGCGGCGACGAGGATGACGCTGTGGCGGGATTTTTTGAGGAGGTGGGCGAGCTTGGCGGTGCTGGTGGTCTTGCCGGTGCCGTTGACGCCGACGATGAGGACGACTTTTGGCTTGTTGGGGAAGGGGCGGAGGGGGGCGGGATCGAAGGGGAGGATTTTTGCGACTTCCTCGCGGGTGACTTCGATGATGTCGCCGGCGGTGATTTGTTTGTCGCGGGAGCGGAGGGAGGTGAGGATTTTCATGCTCATGGGGACGCCGAGATCGGCACGGATGAGGGTTTCCTCGAGTTCATCCCAATCGACCGGTTTGCCGGTGAATTTTTGGATGATGCTTTTGAAGAATCCGATGGGCATGAGGAGTTAGCGGAGGGGGCGTGCGGCTTCTTCTTTGAGGCGGTCGAGGATGCCGTTGACGAAGCGGCCGGAGTCCTCGGAGCCGAAGCGCTTGGCGATCTCGATGGCTTCGTTGATGCAGACGACGGGGGGGACTTCGGAGGTGTGGAGCATCTCGAAGATGGCGACGCGGAGGATGTTGCGGTCGACGGGGGCGATGCGGTGGAGTTCGTAGTTGGCGGTGACTTTGCGGATGCGGTCGTCGATGGAGTCGCGATGCAGGAGGACGCCGTTGATGAGTTCGGTGGCGAACTGGCGGGTGCGGGAGGTGGCGTCGCGAAGTTTCCAGAATTCTTCGAGGGCCTGGGGGAGAGCTTCGCTCTTGTTGAGATCGTCCTGGAAAAGGAATTGGACGGCGGCCTCGCGGCCCTCGCGGCGCTTGCCCATTATATTAGAGGGACCTGAGTTCGGTCATGGACTCGATCATGCGGACGGCGACGCGGGCGGCTTCGGTGCCGCGATTGAGCTGGTCCTCGAGGCAGCGCTGGCGGGCCTGGTCGCGGTCGTTGAGGAGGAGGACTTCGTGGATGACGGGGATTTTGAAGCGGAGGGTGATGTCGAGGAGGGAGCGGGTGACGGCCTCCGCAATGAGGCGTGCGTGCTCTGTCTCGCCGCGGATGATGACGCCGAGGGCGATGATGGCGGTGAAGGCGCCGCGCTCCGCGATCTCCTGGACGACGAGGGGAATCTCGAATGCGCCGGGGACCAGGTATTGCTGGATGGGGCTATTGGGCAGGAGGACGGCGAGCTCGCGCTGAGCGTGGGAGGCGAGGCCCTCGACGAACTCGGAATTGTACTGGCTGGCGACGATGGCGACGGTGCGGCGCTGCTGCATCTGGCGCGGGCGCGAGGGTAATGCGTTGGACATAATGGAAAGAACAGGTTCGCCTGAGGGGCGGGATGTGCGGGATTTGATTAGACGGTGATGGGGGAAGGCTCAACTGGAAACTGGGGAAAATCGATCCCGGGGTTGCGGGACGAAATTTGGAATTCGGAAATTTTGACGCGCTACGCGCGACGGGCCGGCAGCCACCTCTCACCTGATCTCTTGAAACGAAATGGCTGTTCGGGTAGATTCCGTTTCAGGAAATTTTTGATGACTGTCACTGTCCAGGTACCGGAGCAACTCGTCACGCAACTTCGCCAAGGGGGCGATGAGGCGCGGTCACGCCAGTTTTTGGAGGCTTTCGTGTTACAGCGGTTCGCCGAAGGGGAACTGACGACGGCGCAGGTCGGGCAGGCGCTAGGGCTGTCGTTTCACCAGGCGCTGCAATTCCTTCACGATCATCACGCGCCACCCGACGCGACGGCGGAGGAGCATCGCCGCCAGTTGGCGGATTTGGATGAAATGACGTCGGAATGAGAGGCGTAGTCGTTTCTGACACGTCGCCGCTTTGCTATCTCATCCTGACTGATATAGTGGAATTCCTGCCACGACTGTTCACGCTGGTCTATGTTCCGCCAACTGTCATTCAGGAGCTAGCCAGCACCGGATCGCCGGCCAAAGTCCAGGAATGGACGGTCGAGCCCCCAGCATGGCTTCGGATTGTGGCGCCGAAGAACGCACCGAATAATCTCGGCCTGGACCCGGGCGAAACGGAGGCCATCTGGCTCGGCGAAGAATATGGAGTCAAATCCATCCTGATCGATGAACGGAAGGGAACTCTTGTGGCCCGGGAGCGCGGTTTCCGGGTTGCCGGCACGCTGGCGTTGGTTGAACGATTTGCCGAAAAGGATTGGGTCGATTTTGAGGATGTTATCGCGCGACTTCGCTTGACTAACTTCCGGTGCAGTGAGCGGCTGATTACGGAGATTCGTGATCGACTCCGGGCGGGACCGCAATAGTTGCGGATCTCTACAGGAGGTGGCCCATTTTGGTGCGCTTGGTCTCGAGGTATTTTTCGTTGTGGGGATTGGGCTCGGCGCGGATGGGGACGAGTTCGACGATCTCGAGGCCGTAGCCTTCGAGGCCGACGACTTTTTTTGGGTTGTTGGTGAGGAAGCGCATTTTGCGGACGCCGAGATCGACGAGGATCTGGGCGCCGAGGCCGTAGTCGCGCAATTCGGCGGGGAAGCCGAGTTTTTCGTTGGCTTCGACGGTATCGAGGCCCTGCTCCTGGAGTTTGTAGGCGTGGATTTTGGCCGGGAGGCCGATGCCGCGGCCCTCGTGACGGCGCATGTAGACGAGGATGCCGCGACCGGCTTCGTCGATCTGGCGGAGGGCGGCGTGGAGCTGATTGCCGCAATCGCAACGCAAGGAGCCGAAGACGTCGCCGGTGAGGCACTCGCTGTGAACGCGGACGAGGGTGGGATCGGCGGGAGTGATCTGGCCGCGGACGAGGGCGAGGTGGTGGGTGTCGTCGAGGACGGAGCGGTACATGTGGAGGTCGAAGTCGCCGTAATCGGTGGGGAGGCGGACGACCTGCTCTTTGACGATGAGTTTCTCGCTGGTGCGGCGGTAGGCGATGAGATCGCGGATGGTGATGAGCTTGAGGCTGTGCTCGCGGCGGAAGCGCTGAAGCTCCGGGAGGCGGGCCATGGCGCCGTCGTCGTGCAGGATTTCGCAGAGGACGCCGGCGGGATTGAGGCCGGCGAGTTGGGCGAGGTCGGCGGCGGCCTCGGTATGGCCGGCGCGGCGGAGGACGCCGCCGGGCCGGGCGCGAAGGGGGAAGACGTGGCCGGGCTGGACGAGATCGCCGGGCGAGGTGGCGGGATCGGCGAGGATGCGGATGGCGGCGGCGCGGTCGGCGGCGCTGATGCCGGTGGTGACGCCGCGGGCGGCATCGACGGAGACGGTGAAATCGGTGCGCTGGCTCTCGCGATTATCCGCGACCATGCGCTGGAGGCCGAGCTGGGCGGCGCGCTCCGTGGTGATGGGGACGCAGATGAGGCCGCGACCGAATTTGGCCATGAAATTGACGGCCTCGGGGGTGACGCGCTCGGCGGCCATGACGAGATCGCCTTCGTTTTCGCGATCTGCATCGTCGACGACGATGACCATGCGACCGGCGCGGATATCGTCGATGGCGCTGTCGATGGAATCGAAGTCAGAGTTCATCCAGAGGGTGAAGTTAGATGGCGGAGGGCGGGTTCACAACTCCGGGGAATGGGGTGAAAGGGGCCGGCGGGAGCGTTGGAACGAAAAAATTACGTGAAATTGAGCGGAGCTTGTTGAAATGCGGAAAGCGAGACCTATGATGCGCAGGCCATGACAGACGGCTGGGATATCCAATCCGCAATCTCCCTCTACAACATCGACCGATGGAGTTCGGGGTATTTTTCGATCAACCCGAAGGGGCACATCCAGGTGCTGCCGATGCAAACGGGCGATGGAATCGACCTGATGGAGGTGATCGAGGAGGCGGGCAACCGGGGGCTGATTTTTCCGCTGTTGATCCGGTTCCAGGATTTGCTGAGGCACCGGGTGGAGCGGATCAACCGGGCGTTCGAGGCGGCGATCAAGGAGGCGAATTACCAAAGCGTGTACCGGGGGGTGTTCCCGATCAAGGTGAACCAATTGCGGGAGGTGGTGGAGGAGATCATTGACGCGGGGAAGCCGTACCACTTCGGGCTGGAGGCGGGGAGCAAGCCGGAGTTGATGGCGGCGCTGGCGATTCATTCGGACCCGGAGAGCCTGATTGTTTGCAACGGGTATAAGGACAATCTTTTCATCCAGAACGCGCTGCTGGGGCGGAAGCTGGGGAAGCAGGTGTTCATGGTGGTGGAGAAGCTGGAGGAGCTGGGGGCGATCCTGCAGGTGTCGCGGGAGGTGGGGGTGGAGCCGCTGATAGGGCTGCGGGTGCGGTTGCAGAGCAAGGGGGCGGGAAAATGGGCGACGAGCGGGGGGGAGAACGCGAAGTTTGGGCTTTCCACGGCGGACCTGGTAGCGGCGAGTGAATTGCTGAAGCGGGAGGGGCTGGCGCATTGCCTGCAACTGGTGCATTTCCACGTGGGGTCGCAGGTGCCGGATATCGGAACGATCAAGCGGGCGGTGCGTGAGGCGGCGCGTTTTTACGCGAAGCTGGTGAAGATGGGGCACCCGCTGGGATACCTGGACGTGGGAGGTGGGCTGGGAGTGGATTATGACGGGTCGCGGACGGCGTTCGACAGCTCGACCAATTACTCGCTGAGCGAGTACGCGCGGGACATTGTTTATAATGTGATGGATGTGTGCGACTCGGAGAAGGTGGCGCACCCTGTGATCATCAGCGAGAGCGGGCGGGCGCTGGTGGCGCATCACTCGGTGCTGGTGGTGGAGGCATTCGGGGCGATCGAGAAGACGTCGTCGCCGATCGACGTGCAGGAACGCGAGGACGACATCAAGCTGGTGCGTGAGATGCGGGAACTGCAGAAGGCGCTGACGATGCAAAACCGGATGGAGACGCTGCACGACGCGCAGCAGGCGAAGGAGCAGGCGCAGTCGATGTTCGAGCTGGGGCTGCTGGACCTGGAGGGGAAGGCGCGGATCGAGATGCTGTACTGGCGTGTGGCGCAGGCGATTGTGGATTATACGCGCGGGGCGAAGTATGTGCCGGACGAGATCAAGGACCTGGAGGTGACGCTAAGCGACCAGTACGTGTGCAATTTTTCGGTGTTTCAATCGCTGCTGGACCATTGGGCGCTGGGGCAGTTGTTTCCGGTGATGCCGATCGATCGGCTGGACGAGATGCCGACGCGGAACGGGATGCTGGTGGATATCACGTGCGATTCGGACGGGAAGGTGAGCAAGTTCATAGACCTGCAGGATGTGAAGGAGACGCTGGCGCTGCATACGCTGCGGCCGGGGGAGCCGTATTACATCGGGTTTTTCCTGATGGGGGCGTACCAGGATATCATGGGGGATTTTCACAATTTGTTCGGGCGGGTGAATGAGGCGCACGTGTTCCTGGACGAGGATGAGGAGGGAGGGTTTTATATCGAGGAGACGATCGCGGGGAGCACGATCGGGGATGTGCTGACGCTGACGCAATGGAACCAGAATGAGCTGGTGCGGCTGACGAAGGCGCAGGTGGACGCGGCGATCAAGAGCGACCGGTTAAAGCCGAATGAGGCGATGAGGTTGTTGACGAATTATGAGCGGATGCTGAAGACGTATACTTATTTGCACCTGAACGGGGGGAATAAGGAGAATGGGAACGGGGGGGCGGGGGCTACTTGAGGTTGCGGGCTCTGCGACCGCTGTGGGGCGCAGGCATTAACCCAATAAAACAGCAAAGGCTTTTCGTTGGTGGCGGCCAAGTGTTAGATGGCGTGGTGAAGCCGGATCAACAACAGGTGAAGATGGAATGTGACTTGGTAAGACAGACTGCTTATGACATCCATGCCTACCATGGTCATGGGCACGTGGAGAAGCCGTACGAGAACGCGCTGGCGCATCGGCTAAGGAAGGCCGGTCGGGAAGTGCAGCAACAATACCCGGTGAAAGTCTATGACGAAGATGGCACTTTGATTGGTGATTACCTTGCCGACTTGCTGGTGGGCGGGTGGCTGATCATTGAACTCAAAGCGGTGAAAGCCATCGCGCCGGAACATGAGGCGCAGATTCTGGGATACCTCAAATCGTCCCGGCTGGAACATGGATTATTGATCAACTTTGGAGCCTGGAAGTTCGAGATTCGCAAGTATATCTGGACGGAGGATTTCACGAGGAAGGGGCGGGATTCTGGGGTTTGATCACGGATTTTTTAACCGCAAAGAGCACAAAGAACACAAAGGCAGAGGAGGCGGATTTTCGATGGTGGAGTACGGGGTGATCGCGCCAGGCGCGGGCACGGGATTATTTGAAGTTCCCTAACTTGCAGGGGTGGGCTTGGGGTTGCGGGCAAGGTAGGCGCGGGTGAGGAGGACGTATTTTTCGGCCCAGTAGCGGACGTTGGACTGTTCGGTGAGGTCGAGGGTGCGGCGGACTTTGGCAGGGGCGCCGAGGACGAGGGAGCCGGGAGGGATTTTTGTGCCCTGGGTGATGAGGGCGTTTGCGCCGATGACGGAGCGGGCGCCGATCTGGGCGCCGTCGAGGATGGTGGCGCCCATGCCGATGAGGACTTCGTCGTCGACCTTGCAGGCGTGGAGGATGGCGGCGTGACCGCAGGTGACGTACTGGCCGACGAAGACGCCGAGTTCATCGGCGAGATGGATGACGGCACCGTCCTGGATATTGGAGCGGGGGCCGATGCGGATTTGATTGAGATCGGCGCGGAGGACGGCGCCGTACCAGACGCTGGCTTCCTCGCCGATTGCGACGTCGCCGATGAGGACGGCGCCGGGAGCGATGAAGGCGGTGGGATGGATCGATGGGGTGGCGTCGAGGTAGCGCGCCATCTGCTCGTCGAAGGTCATTGGGAGAAATGTGACGGAGCGGGCGGGTGGATGCAACGGGGAAGGCGCGCAGGGATGAGCGGGATGGTGATTTGTAACACAAAAGTTTGTTGACAAAAAGGGGGTGCGCTGAGACAAGACGCACTCTTCCCATGGAGTGGATTCCCTCCCCACTTCGCTTGACCAAAATCAACTCCCAGAACACTCCTACCCATGAATAAAGCAGAATTAGTGGAGGCCGTCGCCAAGTCGCTTGGCGCGAGCCGGGCTGAAGCGGAACGCGCGGTGACGGCAGTCGTCGACGGCATCAAAGCAGGCATTCGCAAAAGCAAGACGGTGCAGCTCGTCGGATTTGGCACTTTCCGGGTGGCCGAACGGGCCGCGCGGATGGGCGTGAACCCAAAGACGGGCGAGAAGATCAAGATCAAGAAGTCGAAGACGGTGAAATTCGCCGCGGGCAAGGAACTGAAGTCGAAGCTTTAAACGTCCGCGCGATTTCCCCCCCTTGCGCCTTTGCGTGAGGCCAAGGTGTTTCAAGAAACACTGTAGCCGTATTTTGTGGAGAAAGGACTTAAGGGACGAAAAGGACACAAAGGACGGGCGGCTATACAAAAAGTTGAGCCACCATAATCCCTTCTGGAAGAGGGGCTCACGCAAAGGCGCAAAGTTGTCCAGAAGGGAGCGCAAGTACCCTGCCTGCCCTTTCGGCGCGAAACCGGTTTTTCAGGCCTTTTACTCTGTAGCGCAAAATCAATTTCGAAACACCCTCTTGCAGGGCTTGTCCCGTAGTAAATGGGCAACCCAGGGCTAAGGCGTTTTAAATAAAACTGTGGCCGCGTGAAATGAACCGCCCCTTCAGGGCTTGGCCGATCTGGGCGGAGTTACCTGGGGCGTTGCCCCAGGCTTTTATGAGGACGAGCCTTTGGCCCTCCGGAAGAGCGGCTACAGTTCTACTTAAAATGCTCTAGATAGTGTCGTCACGAGATTGACAGGCATGGTAAAAAGGGAAAAACCATGCAATACTCTCTGGAGAAGCCAGCCCATCGACGCCATGATTTAACCGACGATGCGTGGAAACTTCTG
>JBEKOV010000011.1:0-49743 GCA_049521415.1 Chthoniobacteraceae bacterium | reverse complement strand
GGCCAATTCGTCTTGATGCCTCAGGACGGCGATTTGAAATGGACCGCGAAGGACCGCATGTCCGAATACAACACAACGACTGCCATTTTGCGGCCCGACTACGAGAAGCTTGACCTCCAAAAGGGCCAAATCACCTCTGAACTCACCGCTACGGAAAGGTGTGCGGTCTTCCGCTTCACCTTCCAGGAGGAGTCGGGAAGGCTGCTCATCAATGCCACGGGAGGATCCGAGATTCATATCGATGGCCGCACCATTCGCGGGATCAGTCGCGCAAACAGCGGAGGCGTATCGGGAAATTTTGGCTCCTATTTCGTCATCGAACTGGATCGCGATATCGATCAAAGCAGTTTCTTTGTCAATAACACCGTATCGAGCGGGTCTTCGGCCAAGGGGGATGATGTTATCGCGGACATCGAGTTTAAAACGATGCCCCTCGATCCGGTCATCGTCCGGGTTGGAAGCTCCCTGATCAGTTGGGACCAGGCGGAGCGGAATCTACAAACGGAGGCAGCTGGAGATTTCGATGCTGTCCATGCGCAGGTTCAGAAGACATGGAACTCCAATCTCCACCGGGTTGAAATTGAGGCCGGCGAAGATCAGAAAAAGACATTCTATTCCTGTTTCTACCGGGCGCAGATGTTTCCCCATCGTCTCTACGAGTTGGATGAAACGGGAAAAGCCCGGCATTACAGTCCCTATGACGGCAAAATTCACGACGGCGTACTCTATGGGGACTTTGGGGTCTGGGACGGATTTCGCACCACGTTCCCCCTCCTTACACTTCTCTTTCCCTCGCAAAATGAAGAAATCCTTCAGGGTTTTGTCAACGCCTCGAAGGAGGGAGGAACCCTTCCGGAATGGCCCAGTCCCGGTTATCGCGACAGCATGATCGGCCAGCACTGCGCGGCAATATTTGCGGATGCCGTCACCAAGGATGAAATCGAATTCGACGTGGCAAAAGCTTACGAGTCCCTGCGCAAGACCGCCTTTCAACCTCCAACCCACGGCGAACTGGTCAGACGGGGATTGGCCGATTACCTCAAACTCGGGTACATCCCGAATGGCGCCAGTACCTACGCCCTTTCCACCACGCTCGACTACGCCTACGATGACTGGTGCATCGCGCAAATCGCAAAGGAGCAAAACCAAACCGGCGATTACAACACCCTCATGGCCCGCTCGCAGAATTATCGCCTTCTCTGGGATCCCAGCGTGGGCTTCATGCGACCGAAGGATGCGAATGGCCACTGGATTGAACCTTTCGATCAATTTGACTGGGGAGGGGCCTATGCGGAATGCGGTCCGTGGCAGGGCAGTTGGTTTGTGCCCCATGATCCCTATGGCTTGGTCAAGTTGATCGGCGGAGGCGACAAGCTGGCGGCGAAAATGGACGAAATGATGTCCCTTCCTCCTACTTATCACACCGGGAACGGGGGCTATAACGGCGTCATTCACGAAATGGTGGAAATGGCGAATGCCAGATTCGGACAATATGCCCAATGCAACCAGCCCTCATTTGACAATCTTTATCTTTTCACCATTGCCGGGCAGCCTTGGAAAACCGAATACTGGACGCGACGCGTTTGCGCGGAATTGTACAATTCCGGCGTGGATGGATTTCCCGGTGACGAAGATACCGGGTCCATGGCCAGTTGGTATGTTCTTAACTCCATCGGCCTTTATCCGTTCTGTCCGGGTAATCCCATGTATGTCTTCACCAGCCCCTTGTTTTCCAAAATCATCTTGCACCTGCCCGAAGGTAAGACATTTGTGATCGATGCTCCCACCAATAACGCCACGAATGTCTACGTCCAAGGGCGAATATTAAACGGCAAAAATGACGGTCGGACCTGGATCGCGCATCATGACATTATGCAAGGTGGAGAATTGACTTTGAACATGGGCCCGGATGCAAATAAGAGGGTTGTTCCAAATGAAGATATGCCCCCGGCGTCTCCATAGATGCTTCCATGCCGCAACCAATCCGCTTAGAAGGCCGTATCCGATCCACCACGAAGGATAATGAGTCGGTGTTTGCGAGAAACCGGAGATCGGGAGAATGAACGGTCCGGCCAATAAAAGCCGAAGTCCCAAGCGGACTCCAACCGCCTTCCGCTCCGGGGGCATGCCATCCATAGGGTGGCGCGGGGCTATCGGTATTGGCCTTTCGGTCAAGGGAGTTTCCGCAGCGGAGGTCGAACGAAGCCCCGGCTAATCGTTTGACCGTCGGGCGGTGCTCCCGCATAGTCTCCGACCCGCAATGCCCGTCGCTCTTACCCGGAATTTCTGCATCATCGCCCACATCGATCACGGGAAGACCACGCTGTCCGACCGGCTGCTCGAGTGGACGGGGACCATTGCCCAGCGCGATGCGCAGGACCAACTGCTCGATTCCATGGACCTGGAGCGGGAGCGGGGCATCACCATCAAGGCCCACCCGGTGACGATGCGTTACAAGGCCAAGGATGGCCTTGATTATACGCTCAATCTATTGGACACCCCGGGCCACGTCGATTTCGCCTACGAGGTCTCCCGGTCACTCGCCGCATGCGAGGGCGCGTTGCTGATCGTCGATGCGGCGCAGGGGGTAGAGGCGCAGACGGTGGCGAATGTCCACCTCGCGATGAAACAGGGGCTGACCATCGTTCCGATCATCAATAAAATCGACCTGCCGAACGCCGACATTCCCTCGGTGAAGAAACAGCTCGAGGAGATCCTCGCGATCCCAGCGGAAGAGGCGATCATGGCGAGTGCCAAGGCGGGGACGGGTATCGATGAAATCCTGGAGGCGGTCGTGCATCGCATTCCCGGGCCACGTCAATGGGAGGACGACAAATTGCGCGCGCTGGTCTTCGACTCGACGTTCGATGTGTATCGGGGCGTCGTCACTTACGTGCGTGTTTTTTCCGGCGCGATGCAGGCGGGGACGATGGTGAGATTGATGAGCGCGAACCGCACGTATGAGATCAAGGAGACCGGGGTCTTCATCCCGCGGATGCAAAGCCGCGATCGCCTGGAGCCGGGGAGCGTGGGCTACGTCATCGCCAATATCAAGAGCACGGCGGAGATCAAGATCGGCGATACGCTGACGGACAGCCGCAACTCGGCTACAGAGCCGCTGCCGGGCTTCCAGGAGATTCACCCGATGGTGTTCAGCGGCATTTATCCGATCAACACGGCGGATTTTGAGCACTTGAAGACCGCGATGGGCAAGCTGCAGATCAACGACTCGGCGTTTCAATACCAAGCGGAGAGCTCGGTCGCGCTCGGGTTCGGGTTCCGGTGCGGTTTCCTCGGGCTGCTGCACATGGAGATCATCCAGGAGCGGCTCCGGCGGGAGTACGACATGGACATCATCGCGACATACCCGAGCGTGATCTACCAGGTCCAGAAGACGAACGGCGACATGCTCGAGGTGGACAACCCGGCCCATCTGCCGGACCCGAGCGTGATCGCGGAGATTCGCGAGCCGGTGGTGAAGGCGTTCATCATGGTGCCGAATGAAAGCATCTCCGCGATCATGCAATTGATCATGGACAAGCGGGGAGAGGTGGATCACACGGAGTCCCTCGATACGCGGCGGGTGATGCTGAGCTGCATCCTGCCGCTCAACGAAATCCTGGTCGATTTCAACGACAAGATCAAAAGCATCACGCGCGGCTACGGCTCGATGGATTATGAGCACACCGGCTATCGGCCCTCGAAGCAGGTCAAGCTGGACATGCTGGTCAACGGCGAACCGGTCGATGCTTTCTCGAGCATCGTTCACAGGGACAAGGCCGAGGCGCGCGGACGGCTGCTCGCCGCGAAGCTCAAGGAGGTGATCCCGCAGCAGCTTTACCAGGTATCGATTCAGGCGGCCATCGGCGGAAAGATCGTTGCGCGCGAGAATGTCTCGGCGTTGCGCAAGAATGTGACGGCGAAGTGCTACGGCGGCGATATCACGCGGAAGCGGAAACTGCTCGAGAAACAGAAGGAAGGAAAGAAGCGGATGAAGTCCATCGGCAAGGTCAACATCCCGCAAGAGGCGTTTATCGAGGTGCTGAAGACCAATTAGCCGGCCTCTTCGGTAGACAGTTAAGAGAATTCCCGTGAAAAGTTGGAACACTGATTGCACGAATTCTCATGCGTAAACGAAAGAGCCGGAGGGACTCGAAGGGAGCAGGCGGCGCGGGGAGCGCTGCATCTTCTCGAAATTCGACTGTGCTGCTCGCGGTCTTGATCGGGTGCGTGGCATGGCTGCTTTATGCGCGGACGTTGACGGCGGATTTTGTCTGGGATGCGCGGGCGAAGGTGTTGCTCAGCGATTTCATCCACAATCCGGCCAATCTGCCGGACGTGCTAACGGGGCGGGTCATTACGCGCGACGTGCTCGATTACAACCGACCGTCGAATTTGCTGTCGCTGATGATCGATGCAGCATTTTGGGGCAAGCAGCCCGTCGGTTATCACCTGACGAGCATCACACTGCATGCGGCGATTTGCGCGATGCTTTTCCTGCTGATGGCGCGGCTGTTGCCGCCGGGCGGGACGTGGCCGGCATTTGTGGCCGCGCTGGTGTACGCGGTTCATCCACTCAATTGCGAATCTGTCTCCGAGGTGAGTTACCGGGAGGATTTGCTCGTCGCCGCGGCGATGCTGATCGCGCTCTTCGCCGCGATGGCGTTTTTGAAGAAACCTGGGCTCTGGCGGAATTTGCCGCTGGGCGCGATCTGCTGCGTGGCGCTGCTCTTTGGCGTGGGCGCAAAGGAGAACGGCGCCGCGGGGCCCGTGGCGCTCACATGCTATTGGCTGCTGTGGCGCCGCAAGGAGGCGCGGCTTCCGTGGGTCTGCCTGGTGGGCGTGGCATCGCTGCTGGTGTACGGATTTCTCGTGGCGCGCTTCACGCTCAAGCCGCAGCATTCCGCGATCTTTACGGAGCAGCCGATGCGGATCGGAAATTCGATTGGGGAGACGCTCCTGATCCAGGTGCGCATCTGGACCATGGAGTTTTCTCAAATCATCGTGCCGCATGGGCTTTGCGCGGATTACACGGGATATTCGCTTCGGAATTATTCCGTGTGGGCTTCGATGCTTGTAGTGGCGTTGGTGGTGGCGGGGCAGGTCTTTCTCGCGTTTCGCAGCCGGTTGTTCGCATTTGGCTGGATCATCTTTTGGGCGGGGCTGCTGCCGGTATCGAACCTCGTGCCGATCTTCCGCCCAATAGCGGACCGGTTTCTTTACGTGCCATTGACGGGCGCGGCTATTGCGCTCGCGCAGGGGCTTTTCCTGGCCGGGAAATTGCGCCCGCAACTTCGCACGGCCATCTACGGAGTGACGATGATTTGGGCGTGCGTGGCGGCAATCGTCACCTTCAACCGCGAGAGCGTGTGGCACGACAGCCTTACGCTTTGGGAGGACACCGGCGCGACCAATCCCACTTCATTCGACGCGGCGGATAACCTAGGCTGGGCGCTCTTCGACCTGGGCCGCAACCGGGACGCGGCGGTCTCGTTCGTGCGCACGATCCAGCTTAGTCGCGGGACGGTCGCGGATCCGTGGGCAGGCCTGGCGCTTGCCCTCGAAGCCGCCGGCCAGCCTATTGACGCCGACCAGCAATTCAAGCGCGCAGTTGCGCTCGACGCCCGGTATGCGCATCCTGATCAACTGCTGCGGGCGCTGATCATCGAGCCGGCCGACGCCGGAAAGCTTGAGGTTCTCGCGCGCAGGAATAGAAATCCGTAATGTTTTCGTTTTTCGCGCCCACGTACATCAAGGAGGCCCAACTGGTGGTGAAGAATGCCCACAAGCTGCTGCACTACAAGGAGGACTTGCTCTCCGACGCGAGCCGAGCCGACATCAAGGCCACCATCGGGCGCCTGGAGGTGGCGATTCGCGACCGGGACCGCGCAGGAGTGGAGGCGGCGGCCCGGCAACTGGACGAGCAATGGTGCCAGTACATGCCTCCGGTGGCGGATGCCGGGTGGCGGGAAAATTGCGAGGTCTTCCTGGTGGCCATCATCATCGCGATCGGGGTGCGGACGTTTTTTCTCCAGCCGTTCACGATTCCCACCGGATCGATGCAGCCGACGCTCAACGGGATCATTGGCTATCCAATGGACGCGCCGCCGCCGGGCATCCCGACACAGATCGTCGACTTTGTGCTGCGCGGACGCCATTACATCAACACCGTGGCGGACAGCGACGACGTGGTGACCCAAATGAGCGAGCGGAAGCTGTTCTTCTTTTTCACGCTCACGGACGTGCAGGGCGCGCACAGCTCGTACACGATCTGGGCGCCGCTGGATACGGTGCGGCGGTATTTTCACGTCAATCCCAACACGAACTTGTACGCGGGGAAGATCGTCGCGCGCGGCGCGGTGGACGCGGGCGACCACGTCTTTGTGGACAAGGTGAGTTACAACCTGCACACGCCGACCCGGGGCGAGGTGTTTGTCTTCAGCACGCGGAATATTGAGCGGATCGAGCGGCAGCTTGGGGAACAGGGAATCGAGGGGTCGCAGTTTTACATCAAGCGCCTCGGCGGCCTGCCGCTGGATACGTTGCGGATCGATAAGCCGCTGCTGTTCATCAATGGCCCGGAGGCAAAGGAGTTCGGTTTTCAACGTGTGATGAAGGATCGCACGGATGGTTACGACGATGGGTATACCAATCCGGAGGCGGAGGAGGCGTATTATCTTACCTCGCCGGACGCGACTTATACCGTGCCGGCGAATCATTATTTCGCGCTGGGCGATAATTCGGCCAACTCATTCGACAGCCGTTACTGGGGGCCCGTGCCGCAGGAGAACCTCATGGGGCGCGGCTTCTTTGTCTATTGGCCGTTCCTGCCGCACTGGGGGTTTGTGAAATAACCACGAATCCCGCGGATGTGAAGGACCGGGCCGCCGGCTGGCGGCACCCCGTGTTCTTTTACTTGCTCCGCAAAGGCTTGCGGGTGGATGCTTTCGCCACAGGTGGCAGACCCGCTCATCAATGAAATCGTGACCCTGGGGCAATCGCTCGGGCGCCATCCCGGGCGGATTGTCCTCGAGGACGAAGGCTCGCTCGCGGCGCGCGTCACCGATAGCCGCGCGGTGGTGACGCGGCGAGGGGCTCATCTGGCGGAGTTGCAGGCGGGGGATTTCATCCACATGGACCTCGGGCGGATGAATGAGGTGATGGCGCACGATCCCGTGCTGCCGGAGGACCTCGCCACCGCGCAATTGCACGCGGAGCATGGCGCGGAGCCGCACGAGGATTACACGCTCTTCGCGTGGCTGCTGGGGCTCGACCCCGGGATGCATGTCGCCGCGCACATCCATCCGGTGCTGGTCGATCAAATCACGGCGTCGCCGCGGGCGCGGCAATTCGCGGACCGGCGCACGGTTCACAACGAGGTGCTAGCGCTCGGGCCCGCGTCGCTGCTGATCAATTACGCCGAGCCGGGCTTGGGATTGACGCGCGAGGTGCAGAAAAAAATGGTGCTCTGGCGCGACCGGAACAAGTCCGTGCCGCGAGTCATTCTCGTGCAGAACCATGGAGTGATCCTGCTGGGCGAGACGGGCGCGGCCCTGCTACGGAGCATCGACGCGCTGTTGAAGTACGCGGAGTTGTTCACCGGCGCGTCGCTCCTGGGCGGGCCGGTCTTTCTGACGCCGCAGGCGATTACGCAGATCGAGCAGCACCGGGGATGAGCGCGGCGTATCATCGGCAGT
This sequence comes from Chthoniobacteraceae bacterium, assembly GCA_049521415.1. Classification (GTDB taxonomy): domain Bacteria; phylum Verrucomicrobiota; class Verrucomicrobiia; order Chthoniobacterales; family Chthoniobacteraceae; genus DATAXI01. Next base: position 42,046 of record JBEKOV010000011.1, on the reverse strand, counting down.
GGCTCCTCGCGCTGGGCGCCCTGCTCGGGTACGCCGTGCTGATGTGGACCAACGGAGTGCGCCCCTCCCTTGTGGATGGGATGCGCGCGCTGCGGCGTTACCCGCGGCTCTGGGGCATCCCCGCCGCGCTGGGGCTTTGCTACGCGCTGTTCCACGCCGCGCTGACGCTGTTCTTTTACAAGGTGCTGCCGATCGAGCAGCAGCCGGCGTTCGATTGGAAATTTTCATGGTTCATCCCGCCGTCGCACTTGGGCGAGACGCACACGCTGCGCGACTGGCTGGGCGTTTTCTTTGCCGATCCGCGATGGGAAGTGCTGCGCGTCGCGGCCTTGCAGGGGATCGAATCGCTGGCGGGGCTCTTTAATAACGTCGTCACAACGTTTCCGGTTTCGGCCGTCGCGGGCGTGCTGCTGCTGTTGAATTGGGACGATCACCACAGCACGCTGCGGACGGCATTGCGGAAGCGTTTCGGCGGCGAGGCGTGGCTGGCACATCTTGGCATCCTGACGTGCGCGGTGTCGGCGATCATTGAGCCGGTCCTGTTCGGGCCGAGTCTCATTTATTTCGATCGCGTCGCGCCCGGGCTGCTGCTGGTGCGGTGGTCGGTGCTGATCGATTGGCTCTCATCGCTGTTTGCGTATCTCTTCGGAGCGGGCGTGCAGGTTTACCTGATCCTCGTCGTCTATACATGGCTGCGCGGACTCACGTGGACCCCCGTGCATCTGATGGACATGGCCATCCGGCGGTTTTCGTTCGTCGTGAAATGGGCGGCGGTAGTCGTTGCGTGCAGCTCCCTCGCGATTGACGTGCCGCGCATCTGCGCGCTGCTGTTTCGCTTCGGCGACCAGGATTTCTTCGATCACACGCTGGCCTATACGGATCACATCGCCCGTCCGTTGCTGGCGGTGTTCCTGATTCTGTTTGCGACCATGCAGGTCACGCTGACATTCCATAGCGAGACGCTCCGCAAGGCCTTGACGCAGCATTGGGAGTTTCTGCGGCGGCACGGCGGGAAGTTTCTGTGGTTCCTGCTCATCGCGGGGATTCATCTTTTCGGCCTCGCATTTCTCAATCGCTGGCTGCTCTTCGGCTTTGGCGAGAGCGGTTTTGCGGGGCTCGAGACGACGCTGGCAGGGCTCGCGTGGAGTTTCATTTATCCGCTGATCGCCGCGTTCCTCGCCGCATGGCTGCTCTCCTCCTGGGTCTCGCTCTACAAACGCTGCGAGACCGGGCGTCCGCAGTTGCCGGAACAGGAGTTGTTTCCGTTCTAAGATCGTTCCGGGGTTGTTCTGCGATTGATTATTGCTAATCTGAAATTGCCGATTGCAGAAACGCGGTTCCGCGGATGCGGGATGAGTCGAAATCGATTCGCGATTTGAAATTGGCAAACATCAATCATGCTCCCGTCCTCCCTGCTCCGCGCCGAATCCATATTGCATCGCGGTTCGGTGGCGGGGGAATTGGCCGGCATTTCGCTCGCGATTGAGCCGCGGCGCTTCACGCTGCTCTCGGGTCCGGGGGCGGGGCTGTTGCTCCGCATTCTCGGCCTGCTCGAACGGCCGGACGCGGGCGAAGTCTGGTTCGAATCCGAGCGGACGGGCCCGCTCGATGACGCGGCGCGGCTGGCGCTGCGCAATCGCGTGTTCGGTTTCGTTTTCGCCGAGCCGTTTCTTCTCGATTCGTTCAACGTGGCGGAGAATGTCGCCATGCCTCTCCTGAAGATATCCGGATTCGACATTCAGCAGGCGCAGGAGAGGACGGCGCAGGTGCTCGAATTCACCGGGCTGGCGGCGATTGCGGATTGTTGCGTCGGGGATTTGCCGCTGCCGGATCATCACAAGGTTTCGCTCGCCCGCGCGCTGGCACATGCTCCGAAAGTGCTCATCGCCGAGGAGACCGGCATTCAATTGCCGGCGCGCGAGTTTCGCGAATTCGCCGCGCTGCTGCGAGCCGCGCCCGAGGCGCTGGGCGTTTCCGTGATCGCCACCTCGCCGGGCGGCGACGTCTTCGGCGCGGACCGCGAGATTCGACTCGAGCAGGGCCTCATTGCGGCGGATTCCCATCCCATTCCGGTTGACGCATGACAGAACCCAAGACGGCGGCCGCGATTACCAAGGCCAGCAAATCGAATCTCGCGCTTGCATTCGTGGCGCTGCCGCCGGAGCGCCGGCGGGACATCACGACGTTCTACGCATTTTGCCGGCTGGTGGATGACATTGCCGACGACCCGGGGCTGCCCGTGGCGGAAAAGCGCCGGCGCATCGGCCTATGGCGCGAGAGCCTCGCCGATGCGTTCGCGGGGGAGCCGCCGATCGCGCCGGCCATTCGCGAGATCATCCGCAAATACATGATCCAGCCGTTGCTCTTCGGCGAAATACTGGACGGAGTGGAGATGGACCTCGAGGCGCGGCGATACGCGACGTTCGATGAATTGCGCGGCTACTGTTACCGGGTCGCGAGCGCCGTCGGATTGGTGAGCATCGAGATTTTCGGCCACCGCGACGAAGCCTGCAAACAATACGCCGTTGAGTTGGGGATGGCGCTGCAATTGACCAACATCATCCGGGACGTTCGCGAGGATTGGGAGAACGGCGGGCGCATTTATCTGCCGGTCGAGGACCTGGCGCGGTTTGACTATGCCGAGAAGGATCTGGCCGCGCGGTTGCACGACGAAAGGTTTTTGCGCCTGATGAATTTCGAGGCGGACCGGGCGGAATCGTTCTACGAGAAGGCCGCCGCCGTGCTGCCGCGCGCGGACCGCCGCTCGATGACGCCGGCGCGGATCATGGCTGAAGTGTACGGGAGCATTCTTGCCAAGATGCGCAGCGAAGGATTTCGCGTTTTCGAGAAGCGTTACCGGCTGAGCACGCTTCGCAAGGCGGCGATTGTCTGCCGCCTAAGCCTTCTCTCCATGCTCTCGGGCCGCTGAATTTTTGAACAAAATTTCGGACCTGGCCGTCAGGAAGGATATCGGCGGACGTCCGCCGGTTATTGGAAAACCGATATTATTCCGCCATATCACGCATTATGAAACTCCTCGCTCCGATCACCGCCGTTTTACTTTTGTTTTGCATGGGCCTCACGGGATGCGAATCCCCGGCGGCCACAGGGGCAGTCGCCGGCGCCGGGGCCGGGGCGCTGACGGGGGCGGTATTTGGCGGCCCGAGGGCCGCGCTTTTGGGCGCGGGGATCGGGGCTGCGGCGGGCGCTTTGATCGGGCACTCGATCGGCCAGGCGCGTGACGACGGATATTACAACGGGCGGCGACTTCCGTATGGCCGCTGGATGGGACACGGTCTGGTTCAGAGCCCGTATTACCCGTACAATGTGATCAATACCCACGGCATCCCGCACGGCGCGGTGGTCATTGACCCATCGACCGGCGGGCGGTTTATCAAGCCGTAGGTCCGGCGGACTGTTTGCCCAGCAGTTCGTCCACGCGGGACTTCACGGCGGGATCCATCTTGAGCAGTTCCGGCCAGGCGCGCGTGTAGCCTTCGCCGGGCAGCTTGCGCGTGGCGTCGATGCCCATGTGCGAGCCCATATTCGGATGCGTGGGCGCATGGTCGAGGGAATCTGACGGGTTTTTGATGAACGTGCTGTCGCGTTGCGGGTCGGTGTTCGCGCAGAGGCGGAAGAGGACCTCGCTGGTGTTGTGCACGTCGCAATCCTCGTCCACTACGACGATGTATTTGGAGAACATCATCTGGCCCATGCCCCAGAGGCCGTGCATCACCTTGTAGGCCTGCCAGGGGTATTGTTTGCGGATGCTCACGAAGACCAGGTTGTGGAACACGCCCTCGGCCGGCAGCGCCATGTCGACGATCTCGGGGAAATTGATCCGGAATACCGGCAGGAAGACGCGCACCGCCGCGGTGCCCATGTAAAAATCCTCCATCGGCGGGATGCCGACAATGGTCGCGGGATAGACCGGTTCCTTACGCCGGGTGATCGCGGTGAGGTGGAAGACCGGGTAATCGTCTGGCGGCGTGTAGAAGCCGGTGTGATCGCCGAACGGCCCTTCCTGGCGCAATTCGCCCGGTTGCACGTAGCCCTCGAGGACGAAATCCGAATCCGCCGGCACCTCAAGGTCAACGGTCTCGCACTTGACGAGGTCGATCGATTTTTTGCGGATAAATCCGGCGAAGAGCACCTCGTCCAGTCCGTCCGGCAGGGGCGCGGTGGCGGCAAAAGTCATCGCCGGGTCGCCGCCGAGCGCGACGGCGACCGGCATGCGCTCGTTGCGTTCATAATACCGCTTGCCGTGCCGCGCGCCAACCTTGTGGACCTGCCAGTGCATGCCCGTGGTCGTGCCATCGTAAATCTGCATGCGGTACATGCCGACGTTGCGCTCGCCGGTCTCCGGGTCGCGGGTATGAACATTGGGCAGGGTGATGAAGCGCCCGCCGTCGCGCGGCCAGCATTTGAGGACCGGCAGATTCTCGAGCGTGAAGGCCACGGCGTCCGCGGCGTTGCCGTCGAAGCGATGCACCACCTCCTTGCACGGGCCATCGGAGACGTGGCGGGGCCGGGCGTGGAGAAGATCGACGCCCTGGCGCAGGAGCGTCCACGCCTCGCGGATACCGGTCGGGGGCTTCGCCTTGAGGATCAATTGCATCTGGTGCGCCAGCTCGTCCACGGAGCCGATGCCGAGCGCCATGGCCATGCGGCGCGTCGAGCCCATCGTGTTGATCGCGACCGGAATGGGCGAGACCTGCCCGTCGATGGTCGGTTTCTCGAAGAGCAGCGCCTTGCCGCCGTTCGCGGATTTCATCTCGCGGTCGGCGATTTCCGTGATCTCCAGTTCCGTCGCGACCGGGACGCCGATGCGCTTCAATTCCCCCGCTTTCTCGAGCGCGGCGACGAATTGTGAAAATGAAGCGTAAGCCATCGGTGAAGCCCTTACACCACGAGGCGGTGCGCCAGATGCTTGCCCAGTTCGACCAGCGCCGGCAGGAACAGCGTGCCCTCCGCCAGCCACTCGTAAAATGCCTCCGTCCGCCGCCGGTGCGCCGCGAGCGCCAGCGGGCAGAGCAGCGCGACCGTCGCCGAGGCCAGAACCGGCCACCCATGCATCAAGGCACAAGCCGCGCCCACGGCGATGAGGAGCCAGAGCAACCGCAGCGTACCGCGTCCGCCCAGCAGCACCGGCAGGCTCATGGTGCCGGCGGCGCGGTCGCCGTCGATGTCGCGCAGATCGCAGAGGACCATGTTAAACATGAGCAGGCAGAGGCTCCAGCCTGCCGCGAGCAGGAGCGGCGGGCCCACGGCGAGGCCCTGGAATAAAATGGGCGGCGCCAGGAAGGCCGTGAGCACCACCAGGGGCGCAAAAAGTGTCTTCAAGACAGGGACATCCTTCAGCCGCGGTCCGAGCAGGGGAAAAGAGTAGCTGAGCGACAGCGGCAGCGCCAGCGCGGTCAGCAGCAGCAGCGCCCCGTTACCGATCCAGAGCGGCCAGATCACCAGCACCGCGGTCCCCGCGGCGGCGATGAGCCAGCTCCAGCGGCGCAGCAGGGCATGCCACCGGACGCGCTCGGGGGTATTGGCCACATCCGCCGGGTCGCGCTTGAGCCGGTCCAGGTTATAGACGACCAGCGCTCCGGCCAGCCAGAGCGGCAGCAGCCTGCCCGAGGCGAAGCCGGCCCAGCGGCCCAGGCTCCAGCCGAACGCGGCGATTCCGAGCGCCCCGTAGATGTGCAGCGCATGCACTGGGCGGAGGGCATCCCTCAGGCTCCAAGCGACTTGGGCGGGGGGCGGCGCGGCCCCTGAGAGAGGTTGATCGAGAGGGAGGGTTTCAAAGCTTGACCTTTCCCCGCGACTGCGACTTTCTCTTACACCAATTTTTGCAGATGGAAGGATCACCCCTATCTTCGATGATGAAATACAGGCGTCGCGCATGTCGTGATGCTATACTTAGCGCCCTTTCATGCGCGCATCATCACCAAAATTCACGTAGAAGGCTTTTGAATGTTTAATGGACTTTTCGGCCTGTTTTCCAACGACATCGGCATCGACCTCGGCACGGCCAATACTCTTGTCTATGTAAAGGACCACGGCATCGTTCTCCGCGAGCCCTCCGTCGTCGCCGTCCAGGCGGGCACCAGTAAGGTGCTCTCCGTGGGCGACGAGGCCAAGCGCATGCTTGGCCGCACCCCCGGCAATATCGTCGCCATCCGCCCGCTCAAGGACGGCGTCATCGCCGACTTCGAAATCACCGAGGCGATGCTGCGCCATTTCATCGCGAAGGTGCACAACCGGCGGAAGATGGTCCGTCCGCGCGTCGTCATCGCCGTTCCCTCGGGGATCACGGAAGTCGAGAAGCGCGCGGTCAAGGACTCCGCCACGCGGGCCGGCGCGCGGGAGGTATATTTGATCGAGGAGCCGATGGCGGCGGCGATCGGCGTGGGCCTGCCGGTACAGGATGCGGCGGGCAATATGATCATCGACATTGGCGGCGGCACGACCGAGGTGGCGCTGATCTCGCTTTCGGGCATCGTTTTCTCGCGCAGCATCCGCGTGGCGGGGGACGAGTTGGACGAGGCGATCATGAATTACATGAAGCGCGCCTACAACCTGATGATCGGCGAGCGCACGGCGGAGGAGATCAAGATCAAGATCGGCTCAGCCTATCCCATCGAGAAGGAGACCACCATGGAGGTCAAGGGACGCGACCTGGTGGCCGGGCTGCCGAAGACTCTCACCATCACCTCCCAGGAGGTCCGCGAGGCGCTGCTCGAGCCGATCAACGCAATCGTCGAATCCGTCCGTGTGACCCTCGAGCGCTGTCCGCCCGAGCTTTCCGCCGATCTGGTGGACCGCGGCCTCGTCCTTGCCGGCGGCGGCGCGCTGCTCCGCGGCCTGGACAAGCTGCTGACCGAGGAGACCGGCCTGCCGGTCCACGTGGCCGAGGACCCGCTGAGCGCCGTGGCCGAAGGCACGGGCCGCGCATTGAACGAACTGAAGTTTCTCCGGCAGGTGGCGACCTCCGACCGCCAGTGGAACCATTGATTCATACGGTCCCCCTGGGGCCGCCTTCACTAGCCCGCGGGAGGCGCTCCCCGCCCAGGATCGGATTCGACATGGACTGATTCCACTCCGGTCGTTTCCGGGTTCTGAAGGCGGTCGGCCCTCATCTCCCAATTCCCGAGTTCTCCTCCTTTTATGCGCCAGATCAATGCCATCGCGGTCGTCATCTTCCTGGTGGCGGTCATGGTGTTGTTCGCATTCACGCCGCGCAATACGGAGATGATGCAGGCGCGTTTCCTGGGCCTGATCGCGCCGCTGCTCCGCAACGGCTCGGCATTGCAAAAGCAGATCATCGGCTTTCGCGAGGGAATGAAGACGCTCAACGAGCTGGATGCCGAGAACAAGCAGTTGCAGGTCGAGCTGAACGAACTGAAAGCCACCGACCAGACCCTGCAGGGCCTGGCCGCCGAGAACAACCAACTCCGCCGCGCGCTCCAATACCGCGAGCAATCCGTCTTCAAGCTGGTCCCCGCGCGGATCATTGCGCGGGACGCGAGCACATGGTGGAGCACCATCAAGGTGGACAAGGGGTCGAATGACGGGATCGAGCCCGACCAGCCTGTGCTCACCGAGGACGGGCTCGTCGGGAAGACGACGGTTGTCGCCGGCAACGCCAGCACTGTCCTGCTCATCTCCGATGAAAACTGCGGGGTCGCCGCGACCGTAGAGGGCACGCGCGAACGCGGCATCGTCCACGGCGCCCGCACCTCCACCGCGGCGGAGCCCGACCTGACATTGGGCCTACTCTCGAAGCTGGCCGACCTGAAGCCGGGGCAGAGGGTCTATTCGTCGGGACTGGGGGGGGTCTTTCCCTCGGGCGTCCTGATCGGCGCCGTGAAGAAATTCGATGTCCTGCCGCTGGAGGGGTCGGCGACCGTCACACCGGCGGTGGACTTGAGCACCATCGAGGACGTGTTCATCGTCACCGGGGGAGAGGCCAAATGATCTATCCCTATCTCATTCTCGCGGAGTTTCTGGCCCTGGCCATCCAGGAATATATCCCGCCGCTGCCGCACGGCGCGCGTGTTCTGCTGCTGCCGCTGGTTTTCTTTTACGGGGCGCTTGCCGTCCCGCCGCCGGGCATGTTGCTGCTGGCATTTACGGGCGGATTCATGTGGGATGCGCTGGTGGCCACGCAGATGGTGGATGGAAACCTTGAAATCTCGCTCGGCTGGTCGATAGTGCTCTTTGCGGCGCTGGGAGCGATCATGAACGGCTTCCGGCCGCTGTTCCAGCGCGGCCATGGGTGGGAGATCCATTGTCTCCTTTCCGGGCCGCTCTTATCGATTTTTGTGTTGTCCGAATATTTGATGATCACTTTTCGCAGGGGCGGATTCCTCTTCCCCCAGGTAATTTGGTGGCGCATCGGCGGCGAAGGACTCGCCGCGATGATCGTCTCTCCGTTCGTTTTCCTTATCCTCCATTGGCTGGCGCTTAGCTTCGGCATCCTGCCACCACGGAGGAATCGGGAAGCCGAGCCAGTCTAGCCATGCCTCCCGCAGCCTCATCGATGCGGCGAAGGCGCCGCCGCGGGCCGCGCATCGAGTTGCGCATCTACGTGGTCGGCTTTTTCGTCCTGTTGTTGCTGGGGTCGGTGATCCTGCGGCTGTGGTGGATCCAGGTCGCCCGCGGCGCCCTTTACAGCGCGAAGATCGCCCAGCGCAGCGAGGTGACCGTGCGGATCCCGTCGGTGCGCGGCGAGATTCGGGACCGCAACGGCATCCCGCTGGTCCAAAACCGGGCCAGTTACGAAGTCGATTTTTACCTGCCGGAGATGGTGGACGGTTTCCGGGAGCGCAATGACGGCGAGGTGCCCTACATTCAATACCAGGCACCCGTTCACGGCATGCTCCAGAACATGCGTGAGCCGGACATCGTGCAGATTGTCAATTCGGCGGTCATCCCGCGGCTGGAGTCGCTGGACCTGGCCCAGGATTACAACGCGAGGCGGCTCAAGACCCATTACCGCAACGATACGCTGATCCCGTTCACCTACCTCCAGGACATCGATTTTCCCACGCTGGCGAAGTTCTCGGAGCATGACGTCGGCCTGCCGGGGGTGAATGTCGCCATCAAACCGGTGCGCCAGTACATTTACGGGGCGCTGGCGGCGCACCTGCTCGGCTACGTCGGGATGCCGGTCAATGTGGATGAAGACGAGGCCCGCCAATACAATTACTACCAGCCGGACGTGGAGGGGAAATCGCAGATCGAGCTGGCATACGACAAGTATCTGCGCGGCGAGCCCGGCGTGCGCATCATGCAGCGCAGCGTGCGCGGCGTGATCGAGGGCGAGGTGAAGACCGTCCAGCCCAAGGCGGGCGACAACGTCTACCTGACCATCGACGCGCGCATCCAGATGATCGCCGAGCAGGCGCTCCGCCAGCCGCAGCTGGGCCGCGCCTCCGTGGCAGTCGTCAATCCGAACAACGGCGACATCCTGGCAATGGCGTCGATTCCCTCGTTCGATCCCAATGTCTTCATCCCGAGCGTCTCGGCGGAGGCGTGGAAGTCACTGAACGCGAATCCGGCGGTCCCGCTCGTGGACCGCGCCGTCAGCGGCTTCCCGCCCGGCTCGACCTTCAAGATCGTCACCGCGCTGGCCGGTCTGACCAAGGGGATGGCCAATGCGCAATTCACCTGCACCGGCTCGGTCGATTATGGGGGGCGCCCGTTCCATTGCTGGATCGCCGCGAAAGGCGGCTCGCACGGCACGCTCAACCTGGACGATGCGCTCAAGGTCTCCTGCGACTGTTATTTCTACCAATACGGCAACGCCGCCGGCATCGACGCGATCGACAAGGTGGGCTCCCTGCTCGGCTTCGGCCAGACCTATGACATCGGCCTCTCGGATGAAAAAGCCGGCGTCATGCCCGGGCCGGAATGGCTGAAGGAGCATTATCCGAAGGAGAAATGGAGCACGGCGTACACGGCCAATGTCTCGATCGGCCAGGGCTACGTGCTTGCCACGCCGCTTCAGCTCGCCATGGCCTACGCCGCGGTCGCCAATGGCGGCATCTGCTACGAGCCGCGCCTGGTCAGGACCATCCTCAATCCAGACGGCACCCCGGCCCTCGACGACGACGGCAAGATCGCCGTGCCCGATCAGCCCATCATCCGCGGCGACCTGCGGCAGGTCGTCAAGCCGCAGGACATCGAGGTCATCCGGCGCGGCCTGTGGAAAGTGGTCAACGAGGAGGGTGGCACCGGCGCGAAGGGCCAGATCAAGGGGACCGTCGTCGCGGGAAAAACGGGCACCGCGCAATCGAGCGAACACGGCAAGCCCGAAAACATCGCGTGGTTCATCTGCTTTGCGCCCTACGATCACCCGAAGTATGTGGTCGTCGCCATGGTCCAGGGCGGCAAGCATGGCGGCAGCGTTGCCGGGCCGGTGGCGCAGCACATCCTCTCGCAAGTCCTCGCGATGGATCAGGGGACCTACCAGGTCCAGCTCACCTCGCTCGCGCCCGCGTACAACCCGCATCCCTTTAACGAGATTGACGCGCTGCCCGATTACACCGACAACGCCCCGGCGCTTGTGGCCGCCGGCGACGAATCCGCGCCCGATAACGCGGCTTCCGGGGCCGCGCCGGAAATGGGCTCCGGCGGCGCGGCGCCGGATATCACCGCCGACGCCGACGCCCAGGGCAGCGTCAAGAACGCACTGAAAGCTTCCATGCAAAAACACACTGCGTCCCAGCCGGACCGGCGCAGCCTCTTCGAACGATTTTTTCACCCTCACCAATCCAATCAGCAAAACCAGCAACCCGCGGGACAACGCGCACACTGGCCGTTCTGATTCCTTTCCACTCCTCATTTTGCAAAAACCACCACGCCATCCATTCGCGGGTATTGCCGCGCACGCGCCCGCCGGGCGCGCGGATTGCGTTTTAGGTTTCGCTTTGAGGTTGTTTTGGTTAGGAATCGGCGGACCGGTGACAGCCGGGGACAATCCCCGGCGGGCGAATCCCCATCACCAGTTCCCCTTTCCATGATCGAAAGAGTCAAACGGATCCTCGGCTTAACCAAGCAGACAGGCAACAAACTCGTCATCAACTCGGAGCGCCTCGAGCGCCGCGTCGCCCTCCTGGAGGACGGTCGGCTCGAGGAGTATTCCATCGAGCGTGAGAGCGACCGCAACATCGTCAACAGCATCTTCAAGGGCCGCGTCAAAAACATCGAGCACGGCCTGAAGGCCATGTTCGTGGACATCGGCTTCGAGAAGAATGCCTTCCTCCACTTCTGGGATGCCATTCCCGCGGCGCTCGATAGCGGCGTCGAGCAGGTGGACCGCGGCGGCAAGAAGCAACAAAAGCGCGTATCGGCAAAGGATATTCCCTCGATCTACCCGGTCGGCTCGGAGGTCCTCGTGCAGGTCACCAAGGGCCCCATCAGCACCAAGGGGCCGCGCATCACCACCAATATCTCGCTTGCGGGACGTTACCTCGTCCTCATGCCATTCTCCGACCAGAGCGGCATCTCGCGAAAAATCGAGGACCCGAAGGAGCGGGATCGCCTGCGCAAGGTTTTGCGCGAATTGACCGTGCCGGAGAGTATGGGCGTCATCGTCCGGACCGCCGGCGAGGGCCAGCGGGAGCGGTATTTCGTCCGCGACCTTGGCCTCCTGGTCGAGCAATGGCACGCCATCGAGCAGCAGGTGAAGGAGAAGCCCGCGCCGACCTGCGTCTTCCGCGAGCCGGACCTCATCGAGCGCACCGTGCGCGACTTCCTCACCGATGAAATCGACGCCGTCATCTGCGACGATCCCCACTCCGTGCAGCGGATGCAGGAGCTGGTCGGCAGCATCTCCCGGCGGTCAAAGAACCGCATCCAGCTTTATTCCGAGCCGACCCCGATCTTTGAGCGCCATGGCGTGCAGAAGCAGATCGACGACGCATTCCACCGCCAGGTCTGGCTGCCTTGCGGCGGTTACATCGTCATCGACGAGACCGAGGCGCTGATCGCCATCGACGTAAACACCGGCCGCAACAAAGGCGCGAAGGACGTCGAGAAGACCATCTTCCAGACCAACATGGAGGCGGCGGACGAAATCTGCCGCCAACTGCGCCTGCGCAATATCGGCGGGCTGATCATCGGCGATTTCATCGATATGAAAAGCCGGCGGGACCAGCAGGCGGTCTTCATGCGGATGAAGGACCGGCTCAAGCGGGACAAGGCGAAGACCCACGTGCTCCCCATCTCGCAACTGGGCCTCATGGAGATGACCCGCCAGCGGGCGCAGGAGAGCCTGAGCGGCTCGGTTTATGAGCCCTGCCCGTATTGCAACGGCAGGGGCCGGGTGAAGACGGCAATGAGCATGAGCGTCGAGATTCAGCGCGAGCTTCACGCGGTGATGCGCAAGTACCAGGACACTGTCCACGACCTGCGCGTGACGGTGAATCCGCACGTCCTCCAGCGCCTGCGGGAGGAGGACGAGGACCTGCTGGTCGAGATCGAGCGCAAATATGCGGGCCGGCTCACCTTCCGGTCCGATCCCGCCTTCCACCACGAGCAATACGTCATCGCCGATGCCAATACCGGCCAGGAATTGAAGGCATGAGAGGCCGTCCAGACCCGGGAAAGTGGCGGTTGGGATGGGAAACCGGGGGACGCCCGTTGACAGGGCGAAGCGAATTTGCTCCCATCCGCCGAGTGAAACACGTTCTCCCCGCCCTTGTGGCCGTGGTCTGTACGCTCACGGCGTGCAAGACGACCTCGGATCGCTTCGACTTGTACTCCCCCAATAAGCCGCACGGTCCTTATACGGATAGAGTGCGCGGCATGACGCTGGCGTACCGGTATAATCACCAATCCACCACCTATACGGTGCCGGTAACCGGTTCTCAGCCGCCTGAAGAACAACCAGGGGGCGGCGAGATCGCGCCGCCACCCCCGCCGCCTCCGCCCGAGGCGACGCCGACCCCCGTGCCGGAAATGGCCCCGCTGCCGGCTTCGGTAGCGCCGACCACCGTGCCTGAGATGCCGCCTCCAGCGGCAGCCGCGACGCCCGCTGCCACGCCGGCCGTGGCTATCCCGGGGTTGAGCCAGTAGGCGTCGATACCTGGACCAGCGCCGCCGCCGCGTGCTGATTGAGGCCGATCACGGGGACGAGAACCGCCCCCGCCGGGTCGCGGCTCAGGCTTTGGACCGCGCAAATGATTTGGAAGAGCGCGCTCGCGCCGAATGCGTCGCCGAGGGAGACCTTGGGAAAGAGCGCCGGAATCTGGCCATACGCGGCTTCGATGGCCGATGATTCTGCGCGATCGACAAATGTGCCATTGGCGCTGCCGATGACGCGCGAGGGGGCGGTCGGCAATTGCGCCAGCGCCGCGGCGAGGCTGGCTCCGGCCTCGGCCTGCCGAAAGAATGGCACGCAATCGCTCACTGAAAGCCGGTACCCGCCCTCGCGGCTCAACGTGACGGCGGCGGCGCCCTCGGCGATGAGAGCACCGCGATTCGAACCAATCTCGACGGCGCTCGAGCAGAGACGCCATTGGCCGTAGGCTTCGCAGAGAATCCAATCGACTTCCTGCGCGCCCACGACGAGGCAATGATCGATGCGACCCGATTCGATCAAATCGGCGCCCAGGCGCAAGGCGGCCAGCCCGGCGGAGGCGTCGCCTGCGACCGTGTAGGTCATGCCGTCGAACGAATTCAGCGCCGCGATATGACTCGCGGGCGCGTTATAGACCGTCTCCGGGAAGAGCAGGGGACTGCCCGCGCCTTCGCGGACCACCTGGTCGTAGAATTTCCGCGTATGGATCACGCCGCCATCGCTCACGGCAAAGATGATCGCGGCCCTGTCCGCGCCCGCGGCCTTGAACATGGCGCCCGCGTTCGCGGCGGCTTGTGCGGCGAAGAGAGAGATGTTGCTCGATCGGCGCAGGCGCGGATTGCGCGCGGCAGCATCAGCCAGTTTCGGCGGGATCGTCGCGGCGAAACGAGGCTTCGCGCCGACAGGCCCGGGAAGCTCGCGCACCGGAGCGCGCATGCCGGCCAGGATGGCGTCCCATACCTCGGCGAGGCCGCAGCCCAGCGGGGTAATCCAATCGCAGCTTGTAATGAATGCGTCCATTTTAGAGGGATTCGATCACGAGGCTTGCGTTCGTGCCGCCGAACCCGAACGAGTTTGAGACCACGCGGCGGATCGCCGCCGGGCGCGATTGGTTCGCCACGATATTCAGGTCCCAGGCGGAATCGCACCTGGTGAAGTTGATATTCGGCGGCAGAAATCCCTCGCGGAGCGCGATGAGGGAAATGACCGCCTCGATCGCGCCCGCGCCGCCGAGCGCATGGCCCATCATCGATTTGGTCGAGCTGACCGGCACGCGGCTGCCAAAGAGCTGCGAGATCGCGAGCCCTTCCGTCGCATCGTTGAACGTGGTCGCCGTGCCGTGCGCGTTGATGTAATCGATCTCCTCCGAAGCTCGGCCGGCGGAGGCGAGGGCGCGTTCCATCGCGAGCCGCGGCCCGATGCCGGAAGGATGCGGCTGCGTGATGTGCCAGGTATCCGTCGAAATCCCATACCCGGTGACAAGCCCAAGGATGCGCGCGCCGCGAGCGCGGGCATCATCGAGATTCTCAAGAGCGAACAGGGCCGCTCCTTCGCCCAGCACCAACCCGGTGCGCGCGGCATCGAATGGCCGGATTTTCTCCGGCGTCGAGGCCTGGAGGCAATCGAACCCGCGAAAGACCAACTCCGAAATCGCGTCGTAACCACCGCAGAGCACCGCCTTGCGCCGTCCGCGGCTAATGAGATCGAACGCGTGGCCGATGGCGTTCGATCCCGAGGCGCACGCATTGGCGATGATGGCCGATGGCGCGCGGAAACCGGCGTCCTCCTGCGCGTCGAGCACCGGCTTTTGCGGATTATAGTTCGCGAGCCACGCCGCCCGGCGGCGGTCGGGCGCGCCGTTGACGAGCGCGCGATAGAACGCCTCGCCAAAAGTCATCCCGCCGCCCGTCGCCCCGATCACGACCTGCTCCGGCGAGAAGGCGGCGTCCTGCGCGCGCAATTCGCGGCACGCCGCGATCATCATCAGGCTCGCGCGATGGAACCGGCGGCGTTCGCGGCTGTCGCGAAGGTCCTCCAGCCACGCGTCCGGGACTTGCCCCGCCGTCCGGCAGCGCGCGCTCGATACATCGAATGCCGTGACCGGCGAAACGCAATCCACCCCATCGCGCAGCGCGCGCGCCGTCGCGTCGGCGCCGCGCCCGAGCGGGCTGACGACGCCCGCGGCTACGATGGCGACTGGTTGTGACAAAGGAGGCGGCAAGAGGAGGGGCTATAGGTTGCGGCGAATTGGTTGTAAAGCCGCCGGGCGCACGTGTCCATGAGACCCGGCGGGCTCACTTGCGAAGATTGCTTTCGCCATTCCCGCGGGTAGACTTGGCGGCGATATGAAACTGGTCCAATGGACGCGCTTTAGTTGGGACCTGGCCAAATTGCCCGCGGACGGCGGGCTCGCCGATTCGCATTACCAGATCCGCCCGGTGGCACGGGACGAGGAAAAGATCGTGCGCGCGGTGATATCGAGCGCCTTCGCGCTGGATATGAATTGGTCGGACACGCTCAAGACCATGCAGGACTGGCTGGAGGCGCGGCTGGACGAAGTGTTCGAGCACAAGGTGCCGCCCTGCCTCGTGGTCACGCACGGCACGCGCGTCATCGGCGCCAGCCCGCTCGATCCGAACAAGGATGCGGAAATCCACCTCGTCGGCGGCCCGTGTGTCCTGAACGAATACCGCAACCGCGGAATCGGCAGCGGGCTGTTGTGGGAATCGCTGCGCGTACTGCGGGATGCCGGTTTCGAGCAGGCGCGCGCCTTCAGCAAGAGCAACGTCGCGGTATCGAAATTCGTGTATTCGAAATTTAATTCCGTGGGCGAGCCGTGGGAACTCGAGTCGCTGCTGGCGCGCCCTTGATCACATCGGCGGCTGCATCCAGTTCCAATAGGCGTCGATCAACTGCGGCCCGCGGAAAATCCAGATCAACGCGCCCAGCGCCAGATAAGGGCCGAACGGGATGCGCGCCGTCCATTCCCGGCGCCGGATTAAGATCAGCAACAGCCCGACCACAGCCCCGATGATTGAGCCCGACATGATCGTGAAAAACACCGCGCGAATGCCGAGGAACGCGCCGATGGCCGCGAGGAATTTGACATCGCCAAAACCCATCGCCTCACGCGGGATGACCATGCCGGTTACGATACCGGTGATCTGGTCGAGCTTGTCCAGTTCGTACTCGTCCGACCCGACCACGAGCCGGTTATAATAAAAGGTGAGAGTCGTCTTTTCGTAGCTCTTCTCACCGACGCGCGCCTCGGTGACGTGCATGATCAGGACATCCGTCTCGCGCGAGAAGAGGTCGCTCCATTTCATCGTATCCGCGCCGGCGACCAGGTCCGCGTCGTCGCCATGGCGCGTCCATGTGAACGGCTCGGGCTTCTCCAGTTCGATGCGCCGTTTGCCGAATGCCTTCTTGCCGAACTCGACCACGAGCCAGAGCGCCGCGTAGCCGGTGGCCGCCGCCGCGGCGGACCAGAAGAGACCCCAGAGATGGGAGCCCGCATTCATCATCACGGGAAAGGCGGTTGAGAGGAGAATGCCGGCCACGACACCGCCCCAGGTGATCTCGTCCGGGATGATGAAATGCTCGAAGTCGATGAATGTGGCGACGACCATCAGTCCGAGAAGAATCCAGAGCGGGAAGACGAGTTCCCATTGCCCGCTGTGCCAGCATTTGAGCGACGCGGCGAGGAAGAGTAGCGCGGTCAGTAACTCGACGCCGAAGTACCGGAAGGCGATCGGCGCCTTGCAATTCGCGCACTTGCCGCGCAGCATCAGCCACGAGAACAGCGGAATATTCTGCGACCACGGGATTTGTTTTTTGCAATGCGGGCAGAAGGAGCGCTTCGGCTCATTGACCGACAGGCCCAGCGGCATCCGGTAGATGCAGACATTGAGGAACGAGCCGACAATCGCGCCGAATATAAAGGCGAAGACGGAGAAGATGCGTTCGTAGACGACGAGGTCCAAGGGTAAGAAGGTGGGCAGCGAGGGAGGGTGAAGTCAAGGGGAGGAAAGGGCGGAATCAACATTCGAATTTCGAATTTTCCGCCGCCTTTACGCGCTCCCCGCCTTCTTCAAGTCCTCGTCCACCTGCTCGCAGATACAATGGGCCAGGAACTTGTGCGCCTCCTGGATTCGCGCGGTGACGTCGGTGCGCACAATGAGATCGACCGTCGCGCGTCCCGCGGCGGGCCCGCCGTCGCGTCCCAGGAGCGCGATGCTCCGCAAGCCGCGCGCCTTCGCTTCATCGAGCGCACGGAGGATATTGGGCGATTTGCCGCTCGTCGAATAGACCACCAGCACGTCGTCCGGTTTGCCGAAGGCCCATACCTGCCGCGCGAAAACTTCCTCGAACGCATAATCGTTCCCGATCGCCGCCAGCAGCGAGCCGTCCGTGGCGAGATTGATCGCCGGGAACGGACGCCGATCCCCGCAGTAACGGCACGAGAACTCGGTCGAGAAATCCATGCCGTCGGCGGCGCTGCCGCCATTGCCGGCGACGAGCAGCTTGTTTCCGCCGAGCAGGCAGCCGCGCACGAGATCGGCGGCGCGCAGCAAATCCGTTTCGAGGTTGGCGAGGCTCTCAAAGGTGGTAAGGGCAGCCCGGAGGCTGTTTCTGAACATCGACATGACCGGAATGCTAACGGCAGGCGGTCGGGGAGCAAAATCTTTCGTTCAAACGGGGTCGCGTTGTGGCGGAACTGTTCAAGCCTGCTGGAAATCAAACGCCTTCCCATTTCATCCCCGGTTTCCTAGTCTGGTATCGCGATGAAACTGCTGCTGGTGGACGGGCACTACTATGTATATCGCTCTTTCTTTGCGATCCGGGAATTGAGCAACTCGCGCGGCGAACCGACCAACGCGATCTACGGCTTCGTCAAGACGCTGCGCCGCATGGTCAAGGACCTCAATCCGCAACTCGGCGCCGTGGTGTGGGACGAGGGCTTGCCCACGCGGCGCACCGAGCTGCAACCGGCCTACAAGCAGCAGCGCGCGGAGATGCCCATGGAGATGCGCCCGCAACTGGGCTTCATCCGCGAGCTGGTGCCGCTGCTCGGCTTTCACTCGCTATCGCTGCCGGATACCGAGGCCGATGATCTGATGGCCTCGTATGCCTGCGCCGCCGCGCGCCGCGATATCGAGGTGGTGCTCGCGACCAACGACAAGGATCTCTTCCAGTTGGTCAACACGCAGGTAAAAGTTTACAGCACCAACAAGGCCGACCTCGCCACGCCCAAGGACACCTACGCGCTGCTGGATGGATCGAGCGTTCACAGAAAATGGGGCGTCCCGCCCGAGCGCATCGGCGATGTCCTCGCACTGATCGGCGACACTGTCGATAACATTCCCGGCGTGGCCGGTCTCGGTCCGAAGAACGCCGCGCACCTGATGAAGACACACGGCTCCCTCGACGCACTGCTCGCGGACCTGCAGGCCGTCGAGAATGCCCGCATCCGCGAGAAGCTCGTCGCCGCCCGCGAACAGATCCACCAAAACCGCGAGATGGTGAAACTGGACCTCGACCTGCCGTTGCCCGCTCCGCTGGACGATTTGAAAATCACGCCGCGTTACGACGAATTGATCGCCGCCGTGGAACATTGCGAATTCAAATCGCTCTTGCAGGAAATTCGCGCCGAGGCCGCCACGACAGGCAGCGAGGCGGGAGGCGGGACGCAGGGGGAGCTGTTTTAGCCTGTATCGTGTATCGAATGCCTTCACCTGTGCCGGGTGTAAATGCACGACAGGGAGGACAATTCTAGAAATTATAGGAAAGGTGCCGTCACGTAAGCCTTTGCCGTACAGGATATTGCAGTGAAAGCCCCACCGCATAGGTAGTCGCCCTGATGCGGGCTGGCACACGCGATGCTAAACTGATTTGCCATGAAAATGCGTAATTCCTCCAATGGCAAAAAGCTCGGCGCCCGCCGGGCTCCCAGGACAGAAGTCCTGAATCTCCCGCGACTGTTCCTCTTCCTGGAATTGTTCGTGGACAAGGACATTTCCTCTCGTTCCACGAAGTAAACGTACGCCTGAACTTGCATCTGAAGCGGGCCGCAATCGCCTTGGGGGTTCAAGCGCAAATTCAAGTGTAAGAAAATGGAAGAGGCGCCCCCGTTGTCCGAAGGCGCCTCTATTTTGCGAAGGGCGATAAGCCGAATTCTGTCGCCCGGACTTTCATCCCGGCGGACGATCATTTCTCTCACCCGGGCATTGGGTTGCCCCGAAGCCCGGATGCCCGCCCCATACAGGCGGCGGATGCGACTATTACCCGGAGGCTGTCCCGCGGGTTGCGGGACCGGACAGGCTGCCCGGCCTCCTGTTTTGTCTTGCACCCCATGGGGTTTTTCTTGCCCCGTCGCTTGCGCGCCGGGCGGTGGGCTCTTACCCCGCCTTTTCACCCTTGCCTGCCGTCGCGCGAGGCGGCGGCGGGCGGTTTGATTTTCTGTGACACTTTCCGTCGTCCCCGGCTTGGGCCGGGAACGCCCGCGTGTTCTACGCGGCATGGCGCCTTGCGGTGTTCGGACTTTCCTCCCGGTTTTGGCCGGGCGATCGTCTGCCCTCCGCAAGATCGCAATGTACGCGTCCGGCAGTCCGCAAGCAAGGGCCAAGGCAGACTCATTTCCCCATCATCGTCACCACCAGGAACCACCCGATCATCAGAATCGCGATGGCAAATTTCCCCACCATTCCCGCCACGGTCCCGAGGAATGTCCCCCACGTGGAGCGGCCCGCGGGCAGGATGCCCTGGCCGCCGAGCATTTCCCCCATCAGCACGCCCACCAGTGGCCCTACAAAGAGCCCGATTGGCCCCCAGAAGATGCCGACGAGCGCTCCCAAAATCCCGCCAATCGCCCCCCAGCGGGTGGCGCCAAAATATTTCGCACCGATCGATCCGCTGACGATATCGAGCGCAAGGCTGACCAGCATGAGCAGCGTCAGCACCAGCAGCGTCGTCCAGCTCGCCCCTCGCTCGCCGAAGGCGCAATGATGCAGCACGGCGGCTGCCACGATCAGCGGCGTATCCGGCAACAGCGGGAAGATGCAGCCGGCCAAGCCCGCGAGCATGAGCGTGATGATGAGGGTCCAGCAAATGGCGGTCACGGGGCAGTCACGGGAGAGCGGGTTAAAGATTTGAATTGAAGCGACTTTTGCGGAGCCGTAGAAACTTCGTTTCTCGTTCACGAAATCACCAAACCCATCACCCGTCCAAAGAAACCCGCTCCCATGGCAATTCCCACCGGCTCCAAAGCCCCCGATTTCTCCCTCAAATCCAAAAAAGGCGACGCCGTCACTGACGTCAAGCTGGCCGACTACGCCGGCAAATCGAACGTCGTCCTCCTCTTTTTCCCCTTCGCCTTCACCAGCGTCTGCACGGCGGAGATGTGCGACATCACGGCCGGCCTCGGCGGCTACGATGCGCTCGACGCAAAAGTCATCGGCATCAGCGTGGACAGCCCCTTCGCGCAGGATGCGTGGGCGAAGAAGGAGAACATCGGCCTCACGCTCGCCAGCGATTTGAACAAGACCACCGCGACGGCCTATGGTACGTTGCTCGAGAATCTCGGCGGGTTCGGCTCGGCCTCGGCGCGCGCGGCGTTCGTCGTCGATAAAGCCGGCGTGATCCAGTATTCCGAGCAGACGCCGACCCCGAAGGATTTGCCCAATTTCGAAGCCATCAAAACCAAACTCGCAGAGTTGAAGTAGAGGCGCGCGGCGCTCCCTCCGGCTCCGAGGGCGCGCATCCAGCCCATGACCAACGATCCATTCCACACGCTCCAGACCTTTGACGCCGGCGGGGGACGGCAAGGCTGGTTTCACTCATTGCCCGCGCTTGAAGAGCAAGGCGTCGGCCCGATCTCGCGCCTGCCGGTCAGCATCCGCATCGTGCTCGAATCGGTCCTGAGAAATTGCGATGGAAAACGCGCCGCCGAGAAGGACGTGCGCACGCTGGCCAACTGGTCGGCGAAGAGCCCGGCCAACGAGGAGATCCCGTTCGTGGTGGCGCGGATCGTGTTGCAGGATTTCACCGGCGTGCCGCTGCTGGTGGACCTCGCCGCGATGCGCAGCGCCGTCGCGCGGCTGGGCCGGGATGCGAAGATGATCGAGCCGCTGGTGCCGGTGGACCTGGTGGTGGATCACTCGGTGCAGGTCGATTTTTACGGGACGGCGTTCGCCTTGCAATTGAACATGGATCTCGAGTTTAAGCGCAACCGAGAGCGGTATGAATTGCTCAAATGGGGCCAGCAGGCCTACAAGACCTTTGGCGTGGTGCCACCGGGCATTGGCATCGTCCATCAGGTCAACCTCGAGTACCTGGCCAAGGGCGTGCTCTCGGCGGACGTCGAAGGCGGGCGCCTTTATTATCCGGATACGCTTGTCGGCACCGACTCGCACACCACCATGATCAACGGCCTTGGCGTGGTCGGCTGGGGCGTCGGCGGCATCGAGGCCGAGGCCGGGATGCTCGGCCAGCCGGTCTATTTCCTCACGCCGGAGGTGGTCGGCGTGCATCTCACCGGCGCGTTGCGCGAGGGCGTCACGGCCACCGACCTGGTGCTCCACATCACACAAATGCTGCGCGCGAAAAAGGTTGTCGGGAAGTTTGTCGAGTTTTACGGCCCGGGCGCGGCTTCGCTGGCCGTCACCGACCGTGCGACCATCGGCAACATGGCGCCCGAGTACGGCGCGACGATGGGCTTTTTCCCGATCGACAAGGAGACCGTCTGGTATCTGCGCGCCACGGGCCGCACGGAGGAGCAGGTCTCGGCCTTCGAGAATTATTTCAAGGCCCAGGGCCTTTTCGGGATGCCCGACCGGGGCCGGATCGATTACAGCGTCGATCTCGACCTGAATCTCGCCGACGTGCATCCGAGCGTCTCCGGGCCCAAGCGCCCGCAGGACCGCATCGAGCTGCCGGCGCTCAAGGAAACCTTCATCAACCTGCTGCACAAGTCCGTGCAGGAGGGCGGCTACGGCAAGCCGGGCGCGACCACCGAGCAGAAGTTCAAGGTCCACATGAACGGCAAGCTGGTGGACGAATTGGAAGCCGCCCCCGAGGCGAAAAGCGGCGAGCCGCTGAACCAGCTCGAGATGATTTCCAATCGTCCCACGCCGGACCAGGTCGCGTGCCTGCCCACGTCGCCGTTCCCCGAGGCGGACATTGATCTTGCGCACGGCACCGTCCTCATCGCCGCCATCACCAGTTGCACTAATACGAGCAACCCGAGCGTCATGCTCGGCGCGGGCCTGCTGGCCAGGAATGCCGTCGAACGCGGCATGCATGTGAATCCGGCGGTGAAGACCTCGCTCGGCCCGGGCTCGCGCGTCGTGTCGGAATATCTCAACAGCACCGGCCTGCAACCCTACCTCGACAAGCTCGGCTTCCAGGTCGTCGGCTACGGCTGCACCACCTGCATCGGCAATTCCGGACCCTTGAACCGCACCATCGAGGACTCGATCGCCGAGCACGACCTGATCACCGCCGCCGTGCTCTCCGGCAACCGCAATTTCGAAGCGCGCATTCATCAGAACATCAAGGCGAACTTCCTCATGTCACCGCCATTGGTCGTCGCCTTCGCGCTCGCCGGACGCGTGGATATCGACATGGCCAAGGAGCCGATCGGCAAGGACAGCGAGGGCAGGGATGTCTATCTGCGCGACCTCTGGCCGAGCCTCGATGAAGTGCGCGACATGATGAAGCAGGCGCTCTCGCCCGAGTTGTTCCGGCGCCTCTACCGCGATTTTGCCGGGCAAAATCCCAAGTGGAACGAAATCCCGTCAAAGACCGGCGACGTCTACCAGTGGGACCCGGAGAGCGATTACATCGCCGAGCCCCCCTTCTTCGCGAATTTCTCGATGCAGCCCGCGCCCACCAGCGCGATCCACGATGCGCGCCCGCTCGGTATTTTCGGCGACTCGGTCACCACCGACCACATTTCGCCCGCCGGCGCCATCAAATCGACCTCGCCCGCCGGCCAATACCTGATCAGCCGCGGCGTCGATAAGGATGATTTCAACTCCTACGGCAGCCGCCGCGGCAACGATCACGTGATGACGCGCGGCACCTTCGCCAACGTCCGGATCAAGAACCTGATGGTCCCCGGAATCGAAGGCGGCGTGACGAAGCATTACCCGGACGGCGCGCAGATGTCCATTTACGACGGCGCGATGAAATATAAGGCCGAAGGCGTGCCGCTGGTGATCCTGGCCGGCCTCGAGTACGGCACCGGCTCCAGCCGCGACTGGGCCGCCAAGGGCACGAGCCTGCTCGGCGTCCGCGCCGTGGTGGCCGCGAGTTTCGAGCGTATCCATCGCTCGAATCTGGTCGGCATGGGCGTGCTGCCCCTTCAATTCGCCGAAGGCACCGATGCCCGCACGCTCGGCCTCGACGGTTCTGAGACCTACAGCTTCTCGGGCATCGAGGATGTGACTCCCGGGAAAACGGTCTTCATGACCATCAAGCGCGCCGGCGGTAAAACCGAAACCGTCCCCCTGCGCCTTCGTATCGATACCGCCATCGAGGTGGACTACTACAAACACGGCGGCATCCTGCCCTACGTCCTGCGGCAGATCCTAGGCGCGGCCAGGTGACTGGCGCCGGGCGCTAAGGCATGATTACCGGAATCTGCTGGCGGCCGTTCTTTCGATAAAGTCGAAAATGGCTGTCGAGCGTGAAAATACTTGCGCCTGGACGCAATTCGGCGAGCCGCACGAGGCAGGCATCGGCCAGGGACATTGGAAGATCCTCATATTTATGGATAAGTCTCCAAAGTGCTTCGCGCTCTTCCAGCACCGAGAAGTCGGTCTCGATCAGGCCTGAGCGGAGCAGATCGAAGAATCGGCGGACGCCGCCTCGGTGGTGGGCGACGAGGAAAAAAGCCTCCGCCAGGACTGGTTCGCAGGTGAGGTAGGGCGCTGGCAACTCCTTGAATTTGGCGGCAGCCCATACATGGCTGGTCTCGGACTCGCGCAGGAATGCAACCAGCGGCCCGGTATCGATGAGAACGCTACTCACCGAAGCCCTTCATGTGAGCCGGGTTCGTCGCGAGGTCGTTCGGTCCGCCCTTCAAGGAGCCGCACAGATGCTTGACGAGGTCGTAGCCGGATACAACGGCGCGGCGGCGTTTTGCCTTGAGCCGGCCTTCGAGTGCTTCGCGCACAACAGCCGATTTGGACCGTCGTTCCGCCCGGGCGACCGAGTCGAGTTGAGCCGCGAGTTTTTCGGGAACCTTGCAGGTGATTGTGGTCACGACAGGAAATGGTATTATCAAATGCTGCAGGATGCAATACGAACCTCGGACCCCGTCCGGAAGCGCGAAGTCCCGCCTACTTGCGCCGGGCGCTTCGGTTGCCAGGCTTGCCGGCGGGGCCGCGCTTGCCCTCCAATTGAACCTTATGGGCGAGGACGATGGCTTTGATGAGGCCGGGGAAGCGGCGCTCCAACTCCGCGCAGCGGGAGGTATTGCGCATCTCGACGCCATGGCGCTCGCTACGGATCAGGCCGGCTTCGCGAAGGGCCTTGAAATGCTGGGACAACGTCGATTTCGGGATGCTCTTCTCGCTGATTTTGAGGAAGTTCGAGCAGCTTTGCGGGCATTCCGAGGCGACGATGCCGATATAGATGGCGACGCGCACCGGATCGGAAAGGGCGTGGAGGATGCCTTCGACGGAGACGTCGTTAATCGAGGGATGAAAAAGGGGCCTCATCGGCTGGGACTAGAATAATCGGGCTTGACGATTTGTCCAGTAGTTCATAAATTCGGAACCATAGAACAATAACCAATCCCCCAGAACCAAAAACCATCTGCAAATCGATTATCCAAACATTATGAGCAAACTCGCCAATAAAGTCGCAATCGTCACCGGCGCCTCCAAGGGAATCGGCGCCGCCATCGCAAAATCGCTCGCCGCCGCAGGCGCCTCCGTCGTCGTCAACTACGCCTCCGGCAACGCGGGCGCGGATGCAGTCGTCGACGCCATTGCAAAGGCCGGCGGCCACGCCGTCGCCGTGGGAGGCGACGTCTCGAAGGCCGCCGATGCGAAGGGAATCGTCGACACAGCCATCAAGAGCTTCGGCCGCCTGGATGTTCTCGTGAACAACTCGGGCGTCTACGAATTCGCCCCGCTCGAGGCGATCACCGAGGAGGCATTCCACAGGCAGTTCAACATCAACGTGCTGGGCCTGCTGCTCGTCACCCAGGCCGCCGCGGCCCACCTTGGCGAAGGCGCCAGCATCATCAACATCAGTTCGACCGTCACACGCATCACACCGCCGAACAGCTCCGTCTACACCGGCACCAAGGGCGCCGTCGACGCGATTACCGGCGTTTTGGCCAGGGAGCTCGGCCCGCGGAAAATCCGCGTCAATGCCATCAACCCCGGCCTGGTCGATACCGAGGGGACAAACACCGCCGGTTTCATTGGCTCCGATGCGGAGAAGGGCCTCGTCTCCCAGACTCCGCTCGGCCGCGTCGGCCAGCCGGGCGATATCGCCGATGTAGCCGTCTTCCTCGCCTCCGACGATTCCCGCTGGATGACCGGTGAACTGATCCAGGTCAGCGGCGGCCTGCGCTAAGGCCGGACAAGCCGCAATGAGCAGGCGCGAGGCATTCGATCCGTCCGCGCCGCCGTAATCCCAGATTTCGCCCGGCTGATTGGGAAGATCCCCCGCCTCAGACCTTCTGGCCGCCGCGCGGGGTGATATTCGACATCCCGATGAACGTCGCCCCTTCCTCCATAATCAGGCGCGAAGTGTTCAAATCGCCATTGAGGCGCGCCGAGGCCCGCAGGTGGCATCGCTGGCTGACGGTGGCATTGCCCTTCACCGCGCCCGCGATGGTCACGTCGTCGGCGGTAATATTCCCCTCCACGGTGGCGTGCTCGCCGAGGTTGAGGGCGCTGCCGCTGATGTGGCCGCCCTTGATTGTGCCGTCGAAACTCAATTCGCCCTTGAAAGTCAGCGATCCGGTAATTTCCACGTCCTGCGAGAGGACGCTCTTGGGTAATTGGGGCCGACCCGCGGGAGCGGGGGCCGGAGTAGTGGGTTTGGTATCCATGTTCGGACTTGGTCCGCAGGGGCTATAGCTCAACAAGGCGGGGGCCGCATCAACAAATTGCTGATTTGCCCCGAAATATGTTTTGGCGCGAGGGCCAAGAAGCTGACTTAACAAAACTGTAATGTTAACCGCCTGTCTGTCGCTTTTTGCGCTTCTTGACGTTCGGGTGTCGTTTTTTTTCCTTCCTCCTCTGTAAAAACCGGGTCTGGCGATAAAAAACTCGTCATCGGTTCGACCCCCTGCCGCTCTCGTATCCGGCTCATTTTAGGTCGTTTCCTGATAAGATCCGAAATTTTGGGCTTGGCTTTTTGGCAAGCAATATGCTAAAGCGCGGCCCGTGTCATAAATAGGCACAAATCCTAAACCTAAAACCAACCAAGGAAACATTAATGCCCAAAAAACATTATCTCACCTTAGCGGCGGCGGCCCTGCTCGGCCTCTCCAGCCTCTCCACTGCCTTTGCGGGCACCGAGACGGCCACGGCGGCACCGGGCAAGGAGACAGCCCCGGCGCCCTGCCCTGTCACCTATATCACTGGCGACTTCGGCGTCACGTTTGTCAGCGAATATGACTCTCGTGGCATTCCGCAGCCCGATCAGTGGAAGGGTGTCATCGCCCAGCCCTACCTGGACTTGTACATCAAGCTCTACTCCGGCGACGCGAACTCCTGGGGTATCAACAGCGTATCGGCCCAGCTCAGCTTCTGGTCCGATATCGGTTCGAACCATTCCACCGCGAGCCCCGGCTCGACCACCCCTTACTGGGAAGAGTTTGACTGGGATCCCGGTATCTCCGTTAGCTTCGCTCAGAAGTTCACGTTGCTCGTTCAGTACTTCGAGTTCGATAGCCCGGCCGGCGCCTTCAGCACCGCCCGCAGCATCGATGCGAACCTGACCTTCAACGACAGCAGCCTGCTGGGACCGTTCGCCCTCAATCCGCACGTCACCGTGCTGTATGAACTGGGCGCTCCTGGCTTTGCGGGTCTCCATCCGCACGGCTGGTACTATGAGTTCGGCATCGCGCCTAGCTACACGTTCTTCTCGAAGTCCAGCTACCCGGTCACCCTGGCTGCTCCCTGCACCCTGGGTCTCGGCTCTGGCGGTGGTGGCACCGGATTCTACGGCAACAATAACTTCGGCTATTTCGCCGCGGGTCCGTCGATCTCCGTGCCTCTGGCCTTCATCCCGTCCGGATTCGGTTCCTGGACTGTGACGGCCGCCTACACCTACTATTACGAGGGCACCACCATCCGCGAGGCCATTGGGCCGCCGGTTGGCAGTGGAGCCAACAGCCGCAACGTCTTCTCAGGCGCTATCGGCTGCACGTTCTAGTCTGTATTGGATCAAACGGTTTGGTTCCTCCGGCGTGAAGCCGGAGGAACCACCGGATCCGGGCCGCTTCTCGGCCCCTCTTTGGAAGCCCCCCGCAAATACCCTCCGCAGTAGCAGTTCGACGCCTTATTTGAACGGTTCAACAAATCCTTAGCTCATCATCCAATGAAAATATCCGTCTTTCGTTCCGCCTGCGCCGCCGCTCTTTGCGGCATCCTTTGCGGCTCTCCCGTCCTCTCCACCATCGCCTACGCCGATGACAATACTGTCAAGGTCGGCGTCCTTCACTCCCTCAGCGGCACCATGGCCATCAGCGAGACCTCGCTGCGCGACATGCTGCTTTTCGCATTCGACCAGATCAACAGCAGTGGCGGCGTCCTGGGCAAACAGATTGTCCCCGACGTGGTCGATGGCGCTTCGAACTGGCCCCTCTTCGCGGAAAAGGCCAAGCAACTCCTCGAGCAGGACCATTGCGCGGTCGTCTTCGGCTGTTGGACCTCGGTCAGCCGCAAGTCCGTGCTCCCCGTCTTCGAGAAGGATAACGGCCTCCTGTTCTATCCCGTCCAATACGAGGGCGAAGAACTCTCGAAGAACATCATGTACACCGCCGAGACCGTGGGCCAGCAGGCCACCCCGGCGGTCGATTACCTGCTCTCTCAGGGCAAAAAGAAATTCTACCTGATCGGCACCGATTACGTTTATCCCCAGACCACCAACCTGATCCTGCTCGAGTACCTCGAGTCCAAGGGCGTATCCCTCGATGACATCGGTGGCGGCGTGCGCAAGGATGACACCGGCAAGGTCATCTCCGCCGGCAAATACGTGCCCTTTGGCTACACCGACTTCCAGCAGATTGTCTCGGACATCAAGGAATTTGCCGCCGGCGGCGACGCCTGCGTCATCAACACGATCAACGGCGACTCGAATGTGCCCTTCTTCAAGGAAATGGCCGCCTCCGGCCTGACCGCGAACGATTGCCCGGTCGTTTCCTTCAGCCTGGCCGAGGATGAGCTTCGCAGCCTCCCGACCAAGGACTTGGTCGGCGAACTGGGCTGCTGGACCTACTTCATGTCGCTCAAGACTCCCGAGAACCAGAAGTTCCTGAAGCAGTGGTTTGCCTGGCTCAAGACCGAGGATCACCCCGGCGTGGTCAAGGAGCATCGCGTGGTGGACAGTCCGATGGTGCTCTCCTACGATGGCGTTTATCTCTGGAAGGAAGCGGTCGAGAAATGCGGCAGCTTCGATGTGGACAAGGTCCGCGCCGCTCTCGAGACCGGCACTATCAGCTTCAAGGGACCCGGCGGTCTGATCACCATGCAGCCGAATCACCATTGCACCAAGAACGTGTACATCGGAGAGACCAGGGCCAATGGCCAGTTCAAGATCATCAAAACTTATCCGCAGGTTTTTGGGCAGCCGTTCCTGAAGGGCACCTTCCTCAAGGCGGGCGCCAGTCCGACTCCGAACGCCTCGTAGCATCAACCGCTGTGAGGATATGAAACAGATCTCCTAGTTGGTTAGTTTGGAGGGGCGGGGCTTGTCCCCGCCCCTTCAGCTTTTCTGATCCGGGGCGCCGCCGCGCCGGCAGTCTGACTTTGAACTCGAACTTGATTTTGAACGTGAACCCTTCCGGATGCGGCGCAGCCGGAAGATTCTTCCGGGCCGCATTCCGGCCCCTGCTCGCCCTTCTCCTGCTCTCGGCCTCCATCCTGCCGGCCATGGCGGGCGCAGGCGATACCCCGGCCATCCGGCAGCTTCTCTCGAAGGCCCTCCTGGCCGAAGGCGGCGAGCAGATTCAGTTGGTCAATGCGCTGGCCGATACCAACTCCGACCTGGTTCGCAAGGTCCTCACCGCGTGGCCGCTGGATGAGGTCTTCATCATTGACCCCGGCAATGGGTCCAAGATCCCGTGCATGCTCGAGGATGCGCAGGATGCCGACGGCAAGCAAAAGGCGATCCGCATCGACACGGGCGATGATCTCAAGGACGCCTCGGGCAAACCGGAGAGCTTCTTTGCCAATGACCTCAATTCTGTCGATACCGACATGCGCCTGCGCCGGGCCATTCAGGATACGCTGGACTTGATGACTCTCAACGATCCCGACCCGGTCATCCGCCGCGAGGCTATCGAGAAGCTTGGCCTGCTTCAGAAGGCGGAATACGTCCCCGTACTCCAGGCCCGCCTGGTCAAGGAAACCGATAGCCGTGTCAGGAAGGTGATCGAGGAAGCCATTGCCACCATCCAGGTCAAGGATCCGAACCCGGCCGTCGAAATCGCGGCCATCCGGCAACTCGGCGCGCTTGATTCGATCGGCGCCCGCGACCTCCTGCACTCCATCGTCGAGGATCCGAAATCCACTCCTGATGAAGCCAGGGCCGCGCAGCACTCGATTTCTCTCATCGAGAACTACATCTCCGTCGTCAACTTCTTGGGCACCCTCTTTCGCGGCCTCAGCCTGGGTTCGATCCTGCTCGTTGTGGCGGTCGGTCTCGCCATCACCTTCGGCCTCATGGGCGTGATCAATATGGCCCATGGCGAACTGATCGCCGTCGGCGCCTACACCTGCTATGTCTTTGAGAACGTCTTTGGCCCCGGCCTGTGGCTCTCGCCTTTCGGCATCTCGATGCACATCCCCGGGCTCAATCTCAGCGGCTGGCAATTCCAGACTTACTTTCTCTTTTCCATTCCCGCCGCCTTTCTGACCGCCGCTCTGGTCGGCATGGTTCTGGAGATTTGCGTCATCCGGTTCCTTTACCGCCGCCCGCTCGAGTCGCTGCTCGCGACGTGGGGCGTCTCGCTCATCCTTCAGCAGACCTTCCGCCTCGTCTTTGGCGCGAACAATGTCCAGGTCGATTCACCGTCGTGGCTGAGCGGCAATTTCACCGTCTCCGACGTGATCCTCGGTTACAATCGCCTCTTCGTCATAGGTTTTGCCGCCATCATCGTCTTCGGCACATGGCTGCTGCTTACCCGCACCCCGCTCGGCCTGCTCATTCGCGCCGTCATGCAGAATCGGAACATGGCCGCCTGCATGGGCGTGCCGACCGAGCGCGTGAACATGCTCACCTTTGCGTTTGGCAGCGGCCTCGCGGGTCTGGCCGGCGCATTCCTTTCACAGATCGGCAATGTTGGCCCGAGCATGGGCCAGAATTACATTGTCGATGCGTTCATGACCGTCGTTGTCGGCGGCGTGGGCAACCTGTTCGGCACCGTATATTCCGCCCTTGGCATCGGCACGGTCGATGAAAGCCTGCAACAGCTCTTCGGTTCGCCGGTCGTCGGAAAAATCACCGTGCTCGTCTGCATCATTCTGTTTTTGCAATGGCGTCCATCGGGATTGTTCTCGTCGAAGGGGCGCGGCCTGGAGAGTTGAGTTATGCGCAGGGCATTTTCAAAGGGCGAAATCATTGCGGTCATCCTTGTGGCGTTGATCGGCATCGTGGTCATCCCCTGCCTCAACGCTTTCGCGCCGCAGACAAGCGCGTTCTATATCTCGAACTTCTCGATCAATCTCTGGGGCAAATACCTTTGCTACGCCATTGTCGCGATGACGGTCGATTTGCTCTGGGGCTACACCGGCCTGCTGAGCCTCGGCCAATGCCTCTTCTTCTCGCTCGGCGGCTACATGATGGGCATGTACCTCATGCGCATGATCGGCAGCCTCGGGCAATATCACATGCCGATCCCGGACTTTCTCGTCTTCCTCGGCTGGACCCGCTTGCCGCCCTTCTGGAAGCCGTTCGCGAGCTTCCCCTTCGCGATGATGATGGTCGTGCTCCTTCCGGGCGTACTGGCTTTCGTGTTCGGCTTCCTGGCGTTTCGCTCGCGGATTCGCGGCGTTTATTTTTCGATTCTCACCCAGGCGCTCACTTATGCGGCCTGCCTCCTGTTCTTCCGCAATAATATCCTGATGGGCGGCAATAACGGGTTCACCGATTTCAAGTACATCCTCGGCTATGACACGCGCACCGGCGCCACCCAGCGCGGCCTCTACGTCGCGAGCGGAATTCTCCTGCTGATCGTCTATCTCGGGTTCAAGTGGCTCACCTCCACGAAGCTCGGCAAGGTCCAGCGGGCGATCCGGGACAGCGAGAACCGCGTCCTCTTCTCCGGCTACGCCGCGGCCAATTTCAAGCTCTTCATATTCGTGCTTGCGGGCGTTGTGGCGGGGCTGGCCGGCGCGCTTTACGTGCCGCAGGTCGGCATCATCAACCCGAGTGAGATGGGCACCGACAAGTCGCTCGAGGCCGTCGTTTGGGTCGCGGTTGGCGGGCGCGGCACATTGTTCGGCCCGATTATCGGCGCGATTTTTGTCAGTGCCCTCGAGAGCTGGGCCACGCGGGCCTATCCCGATTACTGGCTGATCATTCTCGGCGGCATGTTCCTGCTGGTGGTTCTCTTCCTGCCTCGCGGCCTCGTCGGCCTGTTCGAGCACGCTGTCAATCTCTGGAAGCGAATGAGAAAGGCGCCCGAGCCCGCACCCATCGCCGAAGAGGAAACGACCCGCGCCCCGGCGGCGCCCTCCTCGCCACCTCCGGCATCCATCGACCCCGCGACCGTCAAATGAGCGCTCGCAAAGAACTCATTCTGGCCGCCGAGGATGTCTCGAAGACATTTGACGGGTTCAAGGCCATCTCGAACCTCAACTTCTATATGGACGAGGGGGAATTGCGCACCGTCATCGGCCCGAACGGCGCGGGCAAGACCACCTTCCTCGACTTGATTACCGGCCGGACCAAGCCGGATACCGGCACCATCCGGTTCGGCGCGGAAGGGGTCGATCTCATCCGCAGGAACGAATACGAAATCTATCGCCTCGGCATCGGGCGCAAATTCCAGACACCCACCGTCTACACCGATCACACGGTCTTCGAGAACCTGCTGCTTTCGCTCGAAGGGAGCCGCGGCGTCTTTGCCGCGCTCTTCTCGCGCGTCACCCCCGCGCAGCGCGACCGCATTCACGATATCCTCAAGACCATCGGCCTCTCGGCCAGGGTCGATGCGAAGGCCGGCTCGCTGGCGCACGGCCAGAAGCAATGGCTCGAGATCGGCATGCTCCTCGCGCAAAACGCGCGGCTGTTGCTCGTCGATGAGCCCGCCGCCGGCATGACTGACGAGGAAACAGCCAAGACCGGCGAGCTCCTCCTCAGCCTCGCCGGAAAGCACAGCATCATCGTCATCGAGCATGACATGGTCTTCGTCCGTCAGATCGCCAGCAAGGTCACCGTCCTGCACCAGGGCACCATCCTCTGCGAGGGCACGGTCGACGAGGTCCAGAGCGACGAGCGCGTGATCGAAGTCTATCTGGGCCGCAGCAAACAACGTCACAACTGATGAAGAGATTGCGAAATCCGAAATTCGAAAGAGGTGAGCGCGCAGAGCGCGTCGGCGTCGATTTGAACCCTCTGCTCCACGCGTTCATCGCGCGCCACTTCTTTCGAATTTCGAATTTCGCCTTTAGCCTTTCGCCCTTCTCCTGATGCTCACTATCTCAGACCTCGACGTTGCCATCGGCGGCTCGCGCATCCTGCGCAAGCTCTCGCTCGATGTGCCGGACAATCGGCTCGTCTGCCTCATGGGACGCAATGGCGTGGGCAAATCGACTACTCTCAAGACCATCGTCGGTCTTCTCAAGCCCATGGCCGGCTCCATCAGCTTTGCGGGACGGGACCTGCTCCCGCTCAAGTCCGAGGAGCGCGCCCACGCCGGCATCGCCTACGTCCCGCAGGGCCGCGACATTTTCCCAAACCTCACCGTCGAGGAGAACCTCCGCATCGGCCTCGTCGCCAACCGCCGGAAGGCGAACGGACAGATGTCCCGCGTCCTCGATCTCTTCCCCGTGCTCGGCGAGATGCTCTCGCGAAAAGGGGGCGTGCTCAGCGGCGGACAACAGCAGCAATTGGCGATCGCACGCGCCATGCTCACCGAGCCGAAGCTGCTCATCCTCGACGAGCCAACCGAGGGCATCCAGCCCTCGATTATCGACCTGATCGGCGACACGCTGACCAAGATCAAGAACGAGGCCGGCATCAGCATCCTCCTGGTCGAGCAATACCTCGATTTCGCACAGGCGCTCGCCGATATCTTCTACATCATGGACCGCGGCTCCATCGTAGCCCATGGGCCCATCGCCGAGCTGACCGGCGACGTGGTGAAGGAACACCTGATGGTTTAGATCTGGTTTGGGTCGCGCCGCTGGGCGGTTTTTGGGCAATTCGGGTGATTCGGAATTCTGCGAGAATATGCGCCAATGTGCGTATATACTCTTCATCCATTGTCGCCCAACCTCCTTTGCTTGTGCAAGGCCCCATTATCCGCTCTCATCTTCCCTCCGCCGCCCGAAACTCCCGCCATGCGAGCCGTTGCACCGCCTCTGACCAAGCCTTAGCCCGTCCCCTTCCCGGGCTGGCGCCCGGGTCATCTGCCAATGCCCAAGTGGCGATCCCTTTCCACCAATCTCGCGACACTTTGCGCGCGCCTTGCCACGACGGCGTCGTTGTTTGTCATCAATGGCGTCGCCGGACGGTGCATGACCCACGAGCAATTCGGCTTCTGGAGCATGCTCTATTACATGAACCTCTTCACCAATGGCCTGGACCTCGGCTTCCAGTTGACCCTCGGCAATCGCCTCGCCTCCCTCGGTTCGCGCGGAGCGGAGGCGGAGGAGGAACGGCGCGAGACCTATCTTTCGATCATCTTCCTCCAAACCTGCTTTTTCGCCATCGACAGCCTCATTGTCCTGCTCGTGGCGCCAAGGCTGCCCTGGGCTCACTGGTTCAAGGTCACCGATCCCCTTCTCGCCGCCCAGGTCGCTCATTTCATCTCCCCGATCCTCATCGTGATGATCGGCACCCTCCCGATCGGCCTGGTGTGGACCGTCTTCTTCGCTTACGGCGAGATCAAGCTGGCCAGTGCCATCTCGGCCGGTTGCAGCGCGTTCCAGGTGACCGTTTTTGTAGTCGCCGCCTACGTGTGCAAGGTTGGGTTCACATGGCTGATCTTCGCCTATTTCGCCTGTAATATCGCTGTGGGCATCACCCTCACATCCTACGTCTTCATTCGCCGCCGGTGGAAATTCGGCTTCCTGCCGGTCTCTCGCATCGTGGCGATTGTCCGGTCGCTCTCTCGCGTTAGCTTTCATTCCTTTTTCCTGACCATCTCCGCCATCATCTCGAACATCCTTGCCCCGATTGCTTCCGCGCCGGTCGCGGGGCTGGCCGCGACAGGAGATATCAGTCTCCTCATGAGGTTGTTTTCGTTTCTGAGCAGCTCACATCTCGCCGTCATGTCCCCGGTGGCGCCGGCGAATACGCGCGAGGCGCGCGCGGGGGATTGGGATGCGGTGCGACACAGGCTGCGAACTTACGTTTTCGCGGTTTGGCCCGCGTATTTTTTAGGGGTTGGCGGTCTCCTCTTTTGGTTCCATCCCCTCATTATTCACCTCTGGGTGGGCCATACGATCAGCCGATATACGCTTGCAGCGTTGCTGTTCGCATCGGCTTGCATGGGCGGGTTCGTCAATACCTTCTCGGTGTTTCTCAATAGCCTGGGGCTCCTCAAGGTGCAGGCTGCGGTTTCCTTCGCGATGATCCTTCCCTCGATCCTGCTGACAGTAATCCTCGGTCGCTGGCTCGGTCTCATCGGCGTCGTACTCGCCTCGGCGATCTGCGCGGTGCCGGGCGTGATCATCTGGCCGCTCTACACCCGGCGCGCCCTGCGGCTGCGCTTGCTCCGCGTTTGACACGCAGCCATGACTCCCCTTCTTTCCGTCTGCATCATGACCTACAATCGCGCCGGGACTTTGCACGAGACGCTCGAATCCATTCTGCCCCAGGTCTCGGATCGCCCGGAGGTCGAGGTCCTGGTTTCCGACAACGCCTCCGCCGATGGCACCCGCGAATTGGTCCAGGAATACAGCGCGCGCCACCCGAGGCTCCGCTACTCGCGCAATCCGGTTAATGTCGGCTTCGATGGAAACGTGGTTGCCTGCCTCGAGAATGCGGCCGGCGAGTATGCTGCTTTTTTCTCCGATGACGACATTGCGCCGCCAGATTACGTCCCGCGACTGCTCGAGGACCTGAAGGAGTGCAGGCCCGTCGTTGCATATCTCAATCACGCTCCCTTTTTCCACGACAATCTGGAGGAGGCCGGCGTCCCCACCCAGCCCATCCTCAAGCGGGTCTTTACGAATCCGACCGAGTACTTTCTTTACACCGGCCTCGGCTTCATTTCATCACTGGTGCTGAAGACCTCCGAAGCCCGCAAGCATACATCGAGTATCGTTCACGACCGCGGGACGGCGCATGTCGATATCGCTTCGCGCACCGTCCTCTCGACGACGGGCGCCTGCCTCTTCGATGGCACCATTACGGTCCTGGCGCGTTGCGCGTACGATTCCGGTTACGATCCGCTGCAGTTTGGCGCCATGAATACGACTCAGGTTCATCTCGATCTCCTGCGCGAGGGTCTGCTCACGCAGCGGGACGTCGATTGGCACAATCGAAAGACGATCCGCCTCTTCCTCCAGCGACTCATTTTCAACAATCGCCTGAATCGCCGGAAGATCATCTCCGCCGCGGAGCTGCGGAAGCTCTACGGCAGGGATCCGCTCTTTTATATCTACGCCTATCCGCTCGCGCTCATTCCCGCGCCGCTGTTGCGATTCATCGGCCTGCCTTTGCGCGCCCTCATGCGCCGCCGCCGGAGATGGCTCTCGAAGCGCGGCAAGATCGGCGCGCAGCCCATTCACCTTGCCCCGTCATGACAACGCCCGCCGAACCCAAAGGCAACTGCCTGCTGCACGTCTTTCTCCTGACCTACAACCGGGAGAAATCATTCCGCCGCACCCTCGAGGCAATCGCGGCCAGCGCGCTCAAGGAGCATGCGTTGACGGTGATGGACAATTGCTCTACAGACGGCACGGCGCGCGTGTGCGAGGAGTTTCTCCCGCTCCTCCCGAAGATGCAGGTCCACCGGCACGAGAGGAATATCGGGTTCGGCGCGAATTTCCTGCGCTCGATCGAGTGGTCCCAGGGCGAATACACATGGATCCTCTGCGACGACGACACACTCTATCCGGATCGCGTGGGCGCTTTGATCGAGTTGCTTCGAGATCATCGGCCCGAGGCCTGTTTCGTGGGCGGTCCGCGCCAGGACGAATGGCCGACCGGTCTCAGCCTCAGCCCGATGGACATCCAGCGCAAGTACGGCACGTTCCTCACCGGCCAGAGCTTCGTTCCCGCGCTCGTCTTCAAGACGTCCCTCATCGCTTCCGCCGATTTGGTGAACGGCTACTTCGACATCCGCACCAATTTCCCCCAGTTGATCATCGGCAAGAAACTGCTCGTCAATAACACGCCCTGCGCTCTCCTGCGCCCGCCTGTATTGACCAGGGAAGATCCGGCGGAAAAGGGAACCGGTCACCTTGATGTGATCGACGGCTGGTCCGTCTTTTGCCGCTCGTTGCCGCCCGGGCTGCGGCGGCAGGCCTTTTACTCGACGTTCACTCGTCCGGATATGTTTGGCATGGTCAGGCAGGTGCTGCGGATGATCGTCTGGACGAAGATCGATGGCGGCAACGACCCGGACTATCACCTCGTCCGCATCGGGGTGAATGCCGGCTACCCGGTGCGCGCGGTCATCACCTTGTGCCGGGTTGCGTGCCTGGTGCCGGGGAGCGTTTATCACCTCATGCGCGAGGGTTACCGCAAGATCAAGTATGGGTGGCTGGGCAAGCCGTTGCCGCCTACGTATCACGTTCCGGTTGTGCAGGATGAACTCAGGCGGTGAGTTTCACCCCCGTCCCGCCATGCGCATATTGATTGTTCGGCTCGATCACCTTGGTGATGTGCTGCTTACGACGCCGCTGGTTCGCGCGGCGGCAAGGGCGGGGCACGAAGTACACGTGCTCGTGCGCGAAAATTGTTCCGATTTTTTCGCGGATAATTCCGCAATAACCCCGCACGTGCTGGAGCAGGTGGCGCCGGATTTTCCGCGGGCCTGGTGGCGGCTGGGCGGGTGGATGCGGCGGCAGGGGTTTGAGATGATCCTGCTGCCTTATGCGAAGCCGCCAGAATTGCTGCTGGCCTCGGCGCTGAGCGGGGCGAAGCGGCGGATTGCGATGTGGGGCGGTGTCCTGGGCAGGCTGACTCTTCACCAATGCCTGCGGTCCGGGATGCGCGAGGGGGCGCGTCATTTCTCGGAGATTCCGCTCGATTGCGCGGCGGCCGCGGGGTTTCCCATGGATGGGTTGAAGCCGGATTTCTTTTTGACGGGCGCGGAGATCGATCAGGCGCGCGCGGAAATGGAGGCCCGCTTTCCGGGGCTGAAGCTGGTGGGGATTCATCCCGGTTGCGCGGGCAATACGTGCAATCTCCCGTCGGTGGCGTTTGGAAAGCTGGCCGGGATGCTGCTCGAGCAAGCGGGGATCGCGCTGATCGGGACCGGCGTCGCGTCGGAGAGCAAGCTGTTCGAAGCATGGCCGGAATCGGTCTTGAATCATCCGCGTTTTTACAATGCCTGCGGGCGGTGGAATATTCGCCAACTGGCGGCCCACATGGCAAACTATGCGACCATGATTGTGCCCAGCACTGGCCCGCTCCACATCGCGGCGGCGTTTGCGATTCCGACTGTATCGGCGTTTTGCAAGTACCCGCCGGTCTCGGCGAACGTATGGGGAAACCTGACACCCGGGACGGTGGTGGTGTCGCCGCCGGCTGATTTTTGTGTGCGCCACCGCGCGGAGCATCCGGGGGAGAATTGCGACTTCGAGGGGCAGTTGCAAATCGAGGACCTTTACCGCGCGGTGCTGCAAATCCTTGACCGGAGGGCGTCGAAGGCGGCGCCCTGACTGCTCTGACTTGCCCTTGGCCGTGCCGTTTCCCAATCCCAAAACCTTCCGGAAGAAAACGTACTGGCTCATCGCGCTGGGGACGGAGGCGACGGCTCCGTTGCTCCGCGCTTATGCGCGGACGAAGACGGGGCCGCCCTCCGATCCGCGCCAATGGCGCAAGGCGCTCATCATCGGCGATAATCACATCGGCGATCTGCTCTACCGGAGCGCCTCGCTCGGGCAATTGAAGGCCGGGCTGCCGGATTGCGAATTGCATTACCTGGCCGCGCCGGCCTCGGCGCAAATCCTGGAGGGGAATCCGGCGCTCGCCTCGATCCTGCCGTGGGCTCGCTCCTCGTCTCCGCTGGACCTGGATCCGGCTCATTTTGCGGCGCTGCGGGAGATGCGGTTTGACGCGGCGCTGTGTACGAATTGCATCAAGTATTGGCCGGAGCTTTTGCTCGCGCTGCGCCTCGGCATCCCGAACCGGGCCGCCTACACGTACAAGGGTTTCTCGGCGTGGGCGACGCGTCCCATCCCGATTCGCTACCCGCAGCCGTTTGCGGTTTATTTTCGGGATTATGTGGCGGCCCTGACCGGGGCGAAACCGTGCTGGCCGGCGCGCCCGATCATTTGCACGAATGAACGGGATGAGGCCGAGGCTGAGGCGATCTGGGCAAAGCTGCGGCTGGGCGATTATCGGCACGTCACGGCCTGCTTCGTGACCTCGCGGCAGCCAACCGGGGTCTGGCCGGTGTCGAGATTCGGCGAAACGCTGCGCGCGCTGCGGCGCAAACGGGATACGCACATTGTGCTGTGTGGGGCGGCGCCGGATGAGACGCTGCTTGCGGGGGTGAACAAGGATTTTGGACTGGAGGCGGATATTGTTGCCGGGGCGCTTGGGCTTCGGGCGCTGTGCTGTTTCCTGCGGCGGTGCTCGGCGGTTCTCACGGCCGATTCCGGTCCGCGGCACATCGCGAATGCCGCGGGCGCGCCGGTGGCGTTTGTGAGGAACGTGTGGTTTGATGCGGTTGAAGCCGGCGCTTACGTGGATACGGAGATCGATCTGTGCGGACTGCCGCCGGGCGGCGGGCATGGAGATGGCGCGGCGCTGCTGGGGGCGATTGATCCGGAGCGGGCCGGGGAAGTTGTTGCGGGGCTCGGGCGATTTCCTTAAGGCATGGATAAATCTGTCAGGATTCGCAGCCTGGCCCCTGTTTCCCTATTTTCTCCAATCGAAAAGCAGTGTTCAAAAAAACACAGGAGCGCGGGGTTGCATTGCGCGCCGGTGTCACGTAGTAAGCTCATTTGGAGTATGCCTCGCCCGCCGATCAGCTACCAGAAGCTCCTCAAAAAAGACGCCCTCAAAGCGAAGTCGCCTCCGAAAGCCCGACGTGCAACCGACGTGACCGGCCCCGTTCTCTTGAGGGAAACTCCCAGCGAATATCGGGCGCCGCAGGGCCATCGTCGCACCTTAACCACCGTGGATCTCTTCTGCGGTGCGGGTGGTATAACGGAAGGATTCCGGCGGGCGGGATACGAGTGCCTTTACGGTAACGATATCAACCCATGGGCGATTCAAACCTTCAGAGCGAACCATCCGACCACACTGGCTGAGGATTGCCCTATCGAGGAAGTTGACGTGACCGCGCTTCGCCGGAAGTTGAAATTACAAAAAGGCGACTTGGACGTGCTGGTAGGGGGTCCGCCGTGTCAGGGATTTTCAATCAATGCCCCCGAGCGCTTCCTTGACGATTCCAGGAACAGCCTCTTTCGCCACTACGTCCGATTTTTGGACGAGTTCCAACCGAAGGCGCTATTGTTCGAAAATGTGCCCGGCATGTTGTCTCTCGGAAACGGCATAATCTTCGACAGAATCGTTAATGCCTTAAAAGCGCATGGCTATTCGGTCTCCGTCAAAATTCTTTTTGCAGCGCACTACGGCGTTCCGCAGGAGCGCTGGCGGACAATCATTCTAGGGTCTCGCATGGGCAGCGAAATTCCGCACCCATCACCTACCCATTACGCCGTCGCGCGTGCGAATTTTAAAGGTGGCAACACAATGACTTTCCGACCGTTGCTTCTGGAGCAACCTACACTAAAGCCTTTTGTTAACGTCTTTGATGCAATTGGGGACCTGCCGCGTCTCTTTATGGGAGAAGGTGGCGAAATTGTCCCTTATGACCAGCCTGCTCATAGCGACTATGCCCGAGCGATGCGCAGCGCCGAAACTGTCACTTACAACC
Organism: Chthoniobacteraceae bacterium; assembly: GCA_049521415.1. Classification (GTDB taxonomy): domain Bacteria; phylum Verrucomicrobiota; class Verrucomicrobiia; order Chthoniobacterales; family Chthoniobacteraceae; genus DATAXI01. The sequence goes on along the minus strand of JBEKOV010000011.1, from coordinate 1,484 downwards.
ATTACGCGGGCGTCCTTGCCCCTCAAAATGTTGCCCGGATGAAATATGTGAAGCCTGGCGGCTCTTGGAGAGACATTCCTTTCGAGCTGCTTCCCAAGGGTATGCAGAAGGCCCGCACCTCAGACCACACGAAACGATACGGCCGGCTTCGGAAAGAGGGTTTGGCGGGAACAGTTCTGACTAAATGCGATCCTCATTGGGGAGCGGTCTTTTTACCGGACCAAGACCGGGCCTTAACAGTCCGAGAGGCCGCCCGCATTCAATCATTCCCTGACAATTACAAATTTCTGGGACCGAGGGTCGCGCAATATGAGCAAGTCGGAAACGCGGTGCCCGTACTAATAGCCGAAGCGATCGGACATCGAATCGGCGATTATATCGTGAATCACTCTCAAAGCGCCCACCGTCATGTCGCTTAGGATTTATGAGTTTTTCGGCTTCGATCCACTCGATCTCAGCGCCACAGCCGAAGGCTTCCGCAAAAGCGGGCAGTGCCCATTTGTAGGTGGCGATTGCATCAAACGCTTCAAGAGCGGCTTAACTTCAGGCGCATGCTGCGCGAAGCCAGTAACCACAGCTTCGGTGATAATTTGCCCGAATCGGATGTATGCAGGGAAATACGCAGTCCTCCTGGACGTTGCGAAAGCTTGCTTCGGAGAAGGAATCCGCCTTTGCCGCACGCTGGACGACGCACAGCACGATGGTAAGGATGTACAGGTATTCGGAAAAGGTTGGGGTAAGGAATTGCGGCTTCCAAATCGGGGGAAGGGGGGAGGTTACTTCGTGGACTGGATTTTGGCTCTCATCGATAAAGACAGAAAACTTGTTGAATTTGTGGCCGCTGAATTGCAGACGATGGACACGACGGGCAGCTACGAAGCTGAGATCAGGAGCTATTACGACCACAAACCGGCGTCCCAAAGTGAGTCCGGAATCAATTGGGAGAACGTCTCCAAACGCATCCTCCCCCAAATCATCTACAAGGGCCACGTCCTGAGACGTGAACCACTCTGCACGAAAGGTCTGTTTTTCATTTGCCCCACGCCGGTTTATGGGAAGATTCTTGAACGGCTTGGCAATACTCTTACCACCTATCATCCCCAGCCGGGAGCCCTCACATTTCGCTGGTACAGCGTCTCGGAACATGTGGAATCGGGCGTGCCTCGCGATTTGGAATTCGGCGGACAAATGACCACAACCATTGACCAAGTTGCTCTCGCATTTACGTCGCCTTCCGGCTTGCCCGCTCCCCGCGTCTATGAACAAGCAATCCAGGCGGAGCTAAGCGGTTCGCCCGCAACCGCACGACGAATCCCGAAGAAGCGAAAGAAATAATTCTAAGCCAGCTTCCCCGCTTCCGCTTTTAGAGCATTTCAATAAATAGTGTAGCCGTTTTGAGGGGGTTTTGATATGTCTCTTGGGCATGCGAACGACCTCCTTGGATTTGCGGGAACGGATTCTGGCTGCTTACGATAATGAGGATG
>JBEKOV010000010.1:0-49851 GCA_049521415.1 Chthoniobacteraceae bacterium | reverse complement strand
TCCGCAGTCGTGTGCCCCTTTTCTCTCGCCGCTATGATCCGCTCCCGCAGATCAAGACTGTAGGTTCGCATCCACCTACCATACCACTCTTTGCCTCAGATTAAATAGAAAATGCTCTAATATGGCGTACCTCTGATTTAGTGGCTGAGATGCCTGACCATTTATGGTGACAATGAAATATTTCCGGTTTCCTGGTGGAGTAACAGGATCGGCTCCAGTGGGAGAAATCAGTGGCCCTGGTATCCGGTCGCTTGGGGATGGTTGCAGAGTCTTTAAAAATGTGACGATGTCGTCTATCTCCGGCTTCACTCCACATTTCGTTTCTACCTCTGTGGCTAGGCGGTCTAGCAGACTTGGTTCTTCGCCCGCCACTAAATCTGTCCATGCTTCGAGAATCGTTTTCCGAGCCAAAGCCCGTCTGTTGCGGTCGCGGTAATCGCGTCGGACCTCGTCGATTGCAGAACCTGAAACTGTACGTTGAAAACTGAGGTAGAGGGTGAGTTTGTCTGCCGCTTCTTGTGATGGACGTTCCTGTAGGTCGAGCTTGTAAACCCGCCGTTCATCGTAATTGCCCTGCTCGGCTGGCAAGTAGAACCCCCATGTTTTCCCGTCACAAAGAATCGCCATCGGCACCCCGTTGTGGAATGCGTATTCGAACAGTTGCTGGTCCCCCCCCTCCACACGGCCCGGTTGCTTGACCTCTATGAATATAGCAGGTTGTCTCGCGGGAAAGCACAATGCGAAATCGACACGGCGCCCTCCTACGGAATATTCGGGCCAGACATGGTCAGGATTGTAGGTGTCCCAACCAAGCTCTTTTAGAACACGCATGACGATACCGTGGGAAATCGCTTGCTCGTTCGGATAGCGTCCCGAACGAAGGTTTTCGGTGATCGCTTCGATAGATTCCTTTAATGGCATGGTTTTGGCTTTTTTGGCGATCTGGCACAGTTATTGACGGGAAGCAGAACTTGATAGGATTGTGTGCATGGCGGGACGTGCTCTTGGGTCAGGAATTAGGTATTTAACGGAAAGCGACCAGGAGTCCAATCTGGAATCAGACATTCAATTCCCCGCTGAGATTCAGTTTTTTACTGCCAATTAACTGCCAATAGAACCGGGTTTTTCGGTGTTTCTTGGGGTCGAATGAGGGAGAATGAAAAATCATCCAATTCGCATAAATCCCCTGTATTCATGCGGCTTCCATGATGAAATCAGGGGTGGGTTGGGAGGGACTCGAACCCTCAACCAACGCCTTAAAAGGGCGCTGCTCTACCATTGAGCTACCAACCCGTTCGCCCCGGGCAGAAATCGGGGCGCTGTAATTAACGCCCGGCGCCCCTCGGCGCAAGCGCCAAAAGGCGGGCCGGCGGATTCCCGGTCGAAGTCGGCGGACGGCCAAAAACGGGCGGCAAACGACAGGCTTTTGAAAATTGCGGCGCGTAGTGCATTCTAAAAACCCTGTGCACAAGAACACCGTCCTCTTCGGCTTCCTGGGAGTGGCCTTCGCCACATTCGCTTTCGGCGTCGTCGCGCTCATCCGCGCCCATCGGGCGCCCGTGGACCCGCGCCTCGAGCACGAGCAGATGGCCCTCGATCACTTGCAGGACGTGCATTACCTCTTTTTCAGCCCCGCTTCGCACGCCGACCTTCAGGCCGCGCGCCCCGACCTTGTCGCGGCGGCGAATGAGCATGCCTTCGCCAAGGCCGCGCAGGTGCCGTCGGTATTCCGCGCCATGGATCACGACCGCCAATTCGAGGCCCTCCTCCTCTCCGGCGATTCGACCACCTACAAGCCCCTCCTCGATCACCTCATCGAGACCAGGGACTTCGTCCTCACCTGGCTGGACAACGCGGTGCTCATCTTCCGCCGCCGCGGCGCGACGCCCTGGACGCAAGCCGACCTGGCGGCGACGACCGCCAAATTCCAGGGCGAAAACCAGGCGCGATTCCTCGCGGGAGCCGCCACGCGCCTCATCGCGATCGGCGAAATGCCGATGGCCAGGACCGCCCTCGACCAGGCGGCCCCGAATGGCTCGAACCTCCCCGAGTACTGGACCGCGCTCGCCCTTTACGATGGCGATATCGCCCACTGGAAGGAAGCCATCGACGCCCTGGACCGCGCGCTGTCGCTGGACAGCGATTACACGCCCGCCATGACGACGAAGGCCCAAATCCTCTTCGGCGCGCGCCGTTACGACGAGGCCCTGGCAATCTCCGACCAGGTCGTGGAGGAGCACCCGGACGATCCGTCGATGCTCTTCATGCAAGCCACGATCTCGCACGAGGCGCACGCCTACCAGCGCGAGATCGCCGTGCTAAAGCATTTGATCGAACTGGCCGACGCGCAGGGCGATTCGACGACCGGCTATCGCATTTACCTCGGCCAGGCGTATGCCGAGACCGGCGACGCGCAGCCATCGCTGGAGCAATTCAAGCTCGCGCTCAATGCGCCGGATATCACGCCGGGGCAGAAAAAATTCGCCGAGGATTGCATCGCGAAGATACAGGGGAATTGACCCAAATTGACCATTAGACAGCCTCAGGGCCAGGATGGTACTTTTGAGCTTTCGAAATGAAAGGCGGGTTCAAGACCATCTATTTTGTGCTTTGCCTGATCCCGTGGGTAATTTTGCCATGTTGCTTTGGATCGTCCGGAACGCCCCTTGAGGCGTTATTAGCTATCGGCCGCGTGTTGGTGATTTTGCTCGTTCAGCTTTTGAGCCTGCTACTCACTGCACTTGGGATTTTCGTCGCCACTCTCGCGCCTCGTCGATCAAAGGCGGAACTACTCATCATGGCGGGAGCCGTCGCGATTCCCGGCCTCTGGCTTCTCATCGACGCCCCAAAATAGGGCACACCGCTGCGATTGCAGATCGCGCAAACAAGCCGACAGCCCGCTCAGGTCCGCCGCAGGCCGGTCCACACGGTAAAGGTGAATGCCTGCGGCCGTGGCGGCGCGCCAATCGTGCTCCGGGTCGTCTCCGGCGTGCAGGGCCTCCGAAGGCGCGACGCCAAGTGACGCGAGAGCCGTCGCATAGACACGGGGATCAGGTTTATCGGCCCCGACCTCGCTCGAAATGATGATCGCCTCGAAGTACCGCCTGATACCCAGGTGATCGAGAATGGGATAAAGCCGCCGGTCGAAATTCGAAACAACCGCCAGCCGGTATCGCCCATGCAATTCCTCCAACACCCCCGGCACTTCCGGGTACAGCGCCCACACCCCCGGCTCCGCGAAATGCCCGTACAATTCCTCAAACATCGGCCCAAACACCCCCTCCTCCGGCTCCTGTCCACACTCCGCGAACACCTCCCGCACCAGCGCCCTCCACCACCCCTTGTCGTCATCCGGTCGCGAGATGCCCGTCGCCACGCGCGGCGCAGCCACCCGAAAAGCCTTCCCAAACGCCACCCCCAGCCCCTCCTCATCCACCTCCATCCCGTGCCGCGCCGCGATCTCCCTATAATGCCACCCCACCCCGCGCGGCAGGTAAATCAGCGTCCCGGCCGCGTCGAAAAGCACAGCCCGGATCATGGCGCGCCCGCGCCCCGGGCTCCTAGGTCGAGCGCCATCGAGCGCCGATCCCATACGATCCCAAAAATCAGGCATATTACCCAATCGAGCAATTTCCACAGCGACATAAGCTTACGGTTAAGCCCCTCGCGTCCCGGCGGCCAAAACCGGATCCCACCCGGGCTCGAGGGCCTGCGATTCCTCTATCCCATCACCCGCCCCCTGCCAAGCTTGACGTTCACGCAGATTTGGGCCATAATCCTCAATCCTAGCAGTTGGCTGAGTGGGCTTACACCCCACTTTTTTTTGTCTCTGCGGGGTCCCACATTTTATGAACAGCGATTTGGTTTCAGCTCTCGATTATTTTGAGCGGGAGAAGGGCATCAAGCGCGAGATCCTCATCGAGGCGGTCTCGAACGCGCTGCTTTCCTCCTCAAAGAAGGCCATCGGCCCGGCCAATGACCTGCGCATCGATATCAACCCGAAGACCGGCGAGATCAAGGCCATGGCCAAGCTCCGCGTCGTCGATTGGGTGCGCAATGAGTTCGACGAGATCGCCCAGGGCAAGGCGCAAAAGCTCAAGCCCGACGTCCAGATCGGCGAGCTCATCGACGTCGAGGTCACCCCCCGCAATTTCGGGCGCATCGCCGCCCAGACCGCCAAGCAGGCCATGATGCAGCGCATCCGCCAGGTCGAGAAGGAGATGGTCTACGACGAGTTCAAGGACCGCGCCGGCGAGATCGTCAACGGCACCGTCCGCCGCTTCGAGCGCTCGGACGTCATCATCGACCTCGGTAAATTCGAGGCCATCATGCCCTCCCGCGAGCGCGTCCAGACGGAGGATTACAACGTCGGCGACCGACTCCGCGCCTACGTCGTCGCCGTCGAGAATACCCCCCGCGGCCCGGAGATCATCCTCTCCCGCAGCCATCCGAATTTTGTCCGCCGCCTCTTCGAGGTCGAGGTCAGCGAGATCGCCGACCGCACCGTCGAGATCAAGGGCATCGCCCGCGAGGCCGGCTATCGCACCAAGATCGCCGTCCACAGCGCCGATGAAAAAGTCGATCCCGTCGGCGCGTGCGTCGGCATGCGCGGCTCCCGCGTGAAGAATATCGTCCGCGAGCTCAACAACGAGAAAGTCGACATCATCCGCTGGAGCGCCGAACCGAAGGAATTTGTCCTCGAGGCGCTCAAGCCGGCCAAGATCAAGAGCGTCAGCCTCGATCCCGACAAGAAAGTCATCAACATCCGCGTGGACGAGGACCAGCTTTCGCTCGCGATCGGCAAGCGCGGCCAGAACGCCCGCCTCACCTCGCGTCTCCTCGGCTGGGACATCAATATCGAGAAGGACGAGTCCGCCTCCGAGAAATTTGAGCAGCGCGTCGGCCAGGCCGCGAAGGCAATCGTCGAAGCCATCGGCATCGATAACGATACCGCCGTCAAGCTCGTCCGCGGCGGCATGGGCACGCTCGATGTGCTCGTCACCGCCGAGGCGCAGGACCTTGCGGACGCCGGAATCGACCTGGAGAAAGCCGGTCAAATCCTCGAAGCAGTCCGCAAGTCCCAAGGGCAAATCCCAGGGCAAAACTAGAATTTCTAAATGGCAACCACCAAAGCGAGTCCCACCCAAAAGAGCGCGCCCCACCGGGGTGCGGGCTCCGGCGCGGCAAAATCCACCTCGCCCTCCAAGAAGCCCGCGCGGCCTGCTGCGGCCGGCGCCCCCGCCGCGCGCGAGGCAGAGGCCGCTCCCCCGGCGCCAAAGGCTCCCAAGGAGGTGGTCTCCCTCATCGACGAGAAGCAAAAGACCATCCGCCATCGCCCCGCCGAGGGCGAGAAGACCAGTCTCTCCTCCGCCGGTGCGAAGCTGAAGCCGATCACCGCCAGCGGCCTCGCCGCCCCCACTGCACCCGCCCCCGCGCCGGAGCCGCACCACGCCCCGGCTCCCGAGCCCCCCAAGCCCGCCCAGGCCGCCCAAGCCGCCCAAGCCGCCCAAGCCGCCCAAGCCGCCCAAGCCGCTCAACCCATTTCCGAACCAACAGCCGAAACCACGGAGGACACCGCCGCATCCGACGAGAAAATCATCCACATCAAGCCGCCCATCATCATTAAAGAGCTGGCCACACAGCTTGGGCTCCGGCCTCCGCAGATCATGAAGGATCTGATGGAGATGAATATCTTCGCGAACATCAACCAATCGATCGAGCCCGACGTGGCGAGCACGATTTGCAAGAAGCACGGGTTCACCTTCGAGAAGGAGAAGCGCGAAAAAGGCGGCGGCGTCCACAAGGTGGAGATCGTCGTCCAGGCGCCCAAGCTCCCGGAGAAGCCGCGCGAGGAAGAACTGAAGGCGCGCTCCCCCATCGTGACATTCATGGGCCACGTCGATCACGGCAAGACCTCGCTCATGGATTTCATCCGGCACTCCCGCGTCGCGGCGGGCGAGGCGGGCGGCATCACCCAGCACATCGGCGCTTACCAGGTCGATTTCAAAAACCAGCACATCACTTTTCTCGACACGCCCGGCCACGAAGCCTTTACCGCCATGCGCGCCCGCGGCGCGAATGTGACCGATATCGTCGTGCTGGTCGTCGCCGCGGACGACGGCCCCATGCCGCAGACCCTCGAGGCGCTCGCCCACGCCCGCGCCGCGAAGGTCCCGATCATCGTCGCGATCAACAAAATCGACCTCTCCAGCGCGAACGTGGACAAGGTCAAAGGCCAGCTTCAGGAGAAGGGCCTGGTCGCGGAGGATTGGGGCGGCGACGTCATCATGTGTCCCGTCTCCGCGCTGAAAGGCGCCGGCATCGATCACCTCCTCGAGATGATCCTTCTGCAAGCTGAGGTGCTTGAACTCAAAGCCAGCCCCACCGCCGCTCCGCGCGGCACCGTCATCGAGGCTCAGATCGAGCCGGGACGCGGCCCGACAGCCACCGTCATCGTCAGGATGGGTACGCTCAAGGTCGGCCAGTCGTTCATCAGCGGGAGTTATTTCGGCAAGGTAAAATCGCTCATCGACGACAAGGGCCAGCAAATCAAGGAAGCCCCGCCCTCCACCCCGGTAAAGATCCTCGGCTTCTCCGGCCTGCCGAATGCCGGCGACGAGCTGCTGGTCATGGAGAGCGAGCGCGACGCGAAGCTGCTCTCCGAGGAGCGCCTCGACGCATTGCGCAAGGTGAAGCTCGCCACCCCGCAGCGTCCCACCCTCGAAAACATTTTCGATACGCTCGCCGCCGGCCAGCATCCGCTCCTCAAGATCGTCCTCAAGTCCGACGTTCAGGGCTCGATGGAGGCGTTGCAACATTCGCTCGGCAACATCCAGAGCAAGAAGATCGACCTCGATCTCATCCACGCCGCCGTCGGTCCGGTGACGGAATCGGACATCCTCCTCGCCAGCGCGTCGAATGCGATCGTCGTCGGCTTCAACGTCAAGGTCGAGAGTTCCGCCGCCGCCGCCGCCAAGCGCGAAGGCGTCCAGATCAAGCTCTTCTCGATCATTTACGAGTTGATCGACCAGATGAAGGAAGCCATGGCCGGCATGCTCGATCCCGAAATGCGCGAAAGCGTCATCGGCCACGCCGAAGTCAAAAAAGTATTCGATCTCTCCCGCGGCAAAGTCGCCGGCTGCCTCGTCACCGATGGCCGCATCGCCCGCACCGCCCGCGCCCGTGTGCTGCGCGGCCGCCAGCCCATTTACGATGGCGGCCTCTCGACGCTCCGCCGGTTCCAGGATGATGTGAAGGAAGTCCGCAACGGCCTCGAGTGCGGCATCAAGCTTGGCGACTTCAACGAATACGAGCCGGGCGACACCATCGAGTGCTATAACCTCGAAAAGGTCCCCCAAAAACTCTAAGCCCGCTCCCGGCTCGGGCGCCGGCCATCCCCGGAGGCGGATTTGCCCCGGGGGCTTCCATCCCCCTCCGGACTCATCTCCATGAAACATCGTCTCGAACGGATCAATGAGATCATTAGACGCGAGTTGAGCGAAATCGTCCGCCGCGAAGTCGTCTTCTCCGCGCCGCTGGTCACCCTGCAAAGCGCCGATATCTCACCCGATCTCAAGACCTGCCATATCTACGTCAGCGTCATCGGCAACGAAGTGCAAAAGCAGGAAGCGATCGCCCGCCTCCTCGACAAGCGCAAGGACCTCCAGCACCTCCTCATGAAGCGCATCGTCCTCAAATACACGCCCCAGCTTCACTTCGACATCGACCACTCCCTCGAACGCGGCGACCGCATCATGCAAATCCTCGACGAAATCGTCCTCCCGCCCGATGACCCGAACTAACGCCACCTTCGAAGAAATCGCCGCCGCCGTCCGCGCGCACCGGCGCTTTGTCATCATGAGCCACGTCCGGCCCGATGGCGACGCCCTCGGCTGCATCATCGCGCTCGGTCTTTCCCTCAAGCAGATCGGCAAAGAGGTCACGCTTTGGAATGAGGACGGCATCGCGGAAAAATTCCGCTACCTCCCCGGCTGGGAAATGGTTTCGCGGCCTCCCGCCGAGCCGGTTGAAACAGAAGTCGCCATCGCGCTCGACACCGCCAGCCGGCAGCGCCTCGGCGCCGCCCTCGCCGCGATCAAATCCGCGCGACTCTGGATCAATATCGATCACCACGTCAGCAACGAAGGCTACGGCGACCTCGTTCACATTGATGCCAATGCTCCCGCCACCGGCGAAATTCTCTACGAGTTCCTCACCGCCGCCGGTTTCCCGCTCACGAAAGACATCGCGGACAATCTTTTCGCCGCCATCTCGACCGACACCGGCTCGTTTCAATATCCGAACACCACCGCCCGCACTTACGAGATAGGCGCCGCCCTCATCAGCGCCGGCGTCAACGTTGGCGGCCTCTCGCAAAAAATGTACGAGAGCTATCCGCTCCGCCGCGTCCATCTGCTGCGCGCCCTCCTCAATGTGCTCAAGATCACTTGCGACGGGCGCGTAGCCAGCTTCACACTTACGCAAAAAATGATCGAAGACCTCGGCGTCGTCCCCGAGGATAACGAAGGCCTCATCGACACCATCCGCGCCATCGAAGGCATCGTAGTCGCCGCGTTCATCGAGGAACTCGCCGGCGAGGGCAAAGTGCGCATTTCCCTCCGGTCAAAGGACCCGCGCGTCGATGTTTGCAAGGTCTGCCAGTTGTTCCAGGGCGGCGGCCACACGCTCGCCGCCGGCGCGCGCATTCGCGGCAGCGTGACCGAGGTGGAGGCGAAAGTGCTCGCGGCTATTTGCGACGAAATCAAACATGGCCTTGCAAACTGAAATAGACGGCGTCCTGCTCGTGGATAAAGCGCCGGGGATGACCTCGCATGACGTGGTCGCCCTGGTGCGCCGCCGGCTCAATTTCAAAAAAGTCGGCCATTGCGGCACACTCGATCCCCTCGCCACCGGCCTCCTCATCATCGTGATGGGCCGCGGCACAAAAATCCAGGACCTCCTCATGGCCGAGGACAAGGAATACGTCGGCGCCATGCAGCTCGGCACGGTCACCGCGAGCCAGGATGCCGACGGCGAAACCATCGAGACCCGCCCGGTCCCTGAATTGACCCCGGAGCAGATCGAAACCGCCTTCGCCCGCTACGACGGCGATTTCTACCAAATGCCCCCGATGGTTTCCGCGATCAAGAAAGACGGCGTCGCCCTTTACAAATTGGCCCGCCAGGGCAAAACCGTCGAGCGCGAGCCGCGATTCGTCCACGTCTTCGCGCACGAGGTGCAGGGCATCCGCCTGCCGGAGATCGATTTTCGCGTCGTCTGCAGCAAGGGCTTTTACGTCCGCACCTACGCGCACGATATCGGCATGGACCTCGGCTGCGGCGCCCATCTCAAGCAATTGCGCCGCACCAAATCGGGCCGCTTCAATCTCGACCGCTCCATCACCATCGACGAGATCGCCGTCGGCCCCGCCGATGCCATCCGCTCGAAAATCCTGACCCTTCCCGAAGTCTCCCGCCTCCGCGGCGCGTAATTGGAATGAGGCAATCTCGAACCTTGCGACCCTCTCTCTTCGAATTTCCCTTCTCTCTCCCATGCTAACGGCGATTCCGGATCTCGCCGCCATCCCCGGCCCCGTCTATCTCGCCATCGGCGCTTTCGACGGCGTCCATCTCGGCCATCGCTCCGTACTCCTTCGCGCGCTGTCCGATGCCCGCTCCAACGGCGGCGCCGCCGTTGCCGTCACATTCGATCCGCATCCCGCGAAAATCCTCCGTCCCGCCGCCGCCCCGCGCCTCCTCACCGCGACGGGCCACAAGCTCGCCCTCATCCGCGCCCTCGGCATCGAGCCCGTCCTCGTCATTCCCTTCACCCCGCAATTCGCCGCCACATCACCCGAGGACTTCGTCCTGCAACTCCACGCCGCCTGCCATCCCCTTCGCGAGATTTGCGTCGGTCACGAGTGGAGTTTCGGACGCGGACGCGCCGGCAATCTCGAAATGCTCCGCCAAATGGGCGACCGCCTCGGCTTCGATGAGGTCGGCGTCCCCGCCGTCGAAGTCGATGGCGAAATCGTCTCCAGCACCGCCATCCGCCGCGCCGTCGAAGCCGGCGACCTACGGCGCGCCGCACGCCTCCTCGGTCGCGACTACACAATCCTCGGCACCGTCGTCCGCGGCGATGGCCTCGGCCACAGACTCGGCTTCCCCACCGCCAATCTCAGCGCCCACAACGAACAATTCCCTCCCAACGGCGTCTACGCCGCCACCGCCCTCTGGCGCGGACGCCCACTCAAAGGCGTCGCAAACCTCGGCGTCCGCCCCACCGTCGCCTCCGTCACCGGCGAGCGCCTCCTCGAATTGCACATCTTCGATTTCGACCAGCAAATCTACGGCGAAGACATCGAAATCACCTTCCACCGCCACCTCCGCCCCGAACAAAAATTCCCCACCCTCGAAGCCCTGAAATCCCAAATCGCCTCCGACGTCGCTGACGCGCGGCGGGTCACCAGTTGACCCATCCCCTCCCCCGTCCTAAACTCCCCGCTTTCGCCCATGCCCATCGACATCAAGCAGATCGTCACCGAACGCCTCGGCGAGAACTACGACCTGCACGAGCGCTACATCAATCGCACCCTCGTCTCCGTCCAGCGCACCATCGGCTTCGATAAAGTCTACGCCAACGCCCGCGGCGCATACCTCTACGACCTCGACGGCCTCGAATACCTCGATTTCCTCAGCGGCTACAGCGTCTTCAATATCGGGCGCAACCACCCCGCCGTAAAACAGGCCATCCGCGACGTCCTCGATCTCGACCTGCCCAACATGGTCCAGATGGATTGCTCCCTCCTCAGCGGCGTCCTCGCGGAGGCGCTCGTCAAGCGCACACCCCCGCACCTCAACGCCGTCTTCTTCTGCAATTCCGGCGCCGAAGCCATGGAAGGCGCCATCAAATTCGCCCGCGCCGCCACCGGTCGCGGCGGCCTCATCTCGCTCGAGGGCGCCTTCCACGGCCTCTCGATGGGCGCACTCTCGGTCATGGGAAATCCCCATTTCCAGGACGGCTTCGGCCCGTATCTGGAGGGCTGCCACCGCATCGCCATCGGCGACCTCGCCTCCGTCGAGAAATTGCTCGCCGCCGGCAATATCGCCGGCGTCATCATCGAGCCGGTTCAGGGAAAAGGCGTCAAATCCCCCGCGGACAATTTCTTCGTCGAGGTCCAGGCCCTCTGCTGCAAGCACGGCGCCCTGCTCATCTCCGACGAGGTCCAATGCGGCCTCGGACGCACCGGCAAATGGTTCGGCTTCCAGCACTGGGACCTCGAACCCGACATCATCACCCTGGCAAAATCCCTCAGCGGCGGCTACGTCCCCTCGGGCGCAATCGTCACCCGCCGCGACATCTACCAGAAAACCTTCAGCCAACTCGACCGCTGCGTCGTCCACTCCTCGACCTTCGGACGCAACAACCTTGCCATGGCCTGCGGCCTCGCCACCCTCCAGGTCATCGAGGACGAGCGCCTCGTCGAGAACGCCGCCCGCATGGGCGATCTCCTCGCCCGCCGCCTCACCGAGCTCAAGGAAAAGCACTCCGTCATCAAGGAAATCCGCGGCAAAGGCCTCATCCTGGCCGTCGAATTCCACGAACCCCGCGAGTTCACCCTCAAGATGGGCTGGAAAGCCCTCCACAAAATGGAGATAAACCTCTTCACTCAGATGGTCGTCACCTCCCTCCTGGCCAGGCATCGCATCCTTACACAAGTCGCTGCCCACGGGCTTGATACGCTGAAAATCCTCCCTCCGCTCATGATTACCGAGGCCGAGGTTGATAAATTCATTATTGCCCTCGACTCCGTCCTCCACGACTGCCGAAAGTTCCCCGGACCCCTCTGGGACCTGGGTGCGAATTTCATCAGGCATTCGTTGCACAAACCCGCCCCTGTGGCATAGTTGGGGCATCGGCGGCAGACCACCCCCGGAGCCGCCCAAACCCGAATGTCCAAAAGGACGCGCCAAAGCGTCCTGAAACGATTCTCAATTCGGATACATCACAGGGGCCGCCGCCGTTCCCCCTCAACCAGGAGCCATGAAAATGCGCAGATTTTTCCAATTCGCAGCCATCATGCTTTCATCCCTCCTTTCCCTGGTCACCCATGGGAAGGCGCAGGAACCCACCGCCAGGGAGAAAAAGGGCGGCCTGGCCGGACATCTCCGCAACCATGATTGCTCCCAGGACGATGCAAGCGACACCTCCGATCCTCCCCGCCGCCTGCGCAGGCATCACCACGACGACTCCGACGATATCAAGAACTCCTCCCAGGCCGCCGTCTGGAGCAACGCCCAGGAGACCGGCGACGATACGCCCGCGTCGAAGCTCGACCCCGCCCTCATGTCCACGGCCGAGCAATCTGACCAGCCCCTGACTTCCATCGCCCCCAGTCCGCTTTCCCCTCCCCTCCCCGGCGACGCGGAATCCCGCTACCCATGGAAGCGCGAGATCGTCACCACCACTTTCTGGGTCGGCGAGACCGCCACCCACAATAACCCCGTCCCGAACCGTCAGAGCTGCTGGGACCCGAATTGGGCCCGGAACTACGGCGGCGACGACCCCTCCGACCCGGGCGAGCGCAATTCAAATTACGCCCCCGCCGCATTCGTCCCCGGCCAGAACCCGTTCTACATCGCCCTTCCCTATAACGACATGGAACACGGCGTCCTCAAGGCCGAGGCCTCCCAGGTCATCCCATGGTTCGCGAGGGATTACCGCGGCCCCTCAAAATCCGTCTGCCAGGGCCGCTGGATCGCCATCCGCTTCGGCGCCAAGGTCTGCTACGCCCAGTGGGAGGACGCCGGCCCATTCAGCACGGACCATTGGCAATACGTCTTCGGCCACGAGCTCCCCCGCTGGAACCTGAACCGCGGCGCCGGCCTCGATGTCTCCCCTGCCGTCCGCGACTATCTCGGCATGAACAGCACCGACGTCACCGATTGGAAATTCGTCGATTTCGATGAAGTCCCCACCGGCCCGTGGGCAAGGTTCGGCGAGAACAACACGTTTGTGCAAAACGCCCGCAAAGGCGCCAACCCGGTCGTGGAATTGGGTCCGCTCAACAAGATGGACGAGATCGTCCCCGGTGGCGTGCTCGCGCCGGTTGTGGAGATCCACTGATCCGGTCTGGGTCGTCAGATCCCCTACGTGTTCCACTGTGCCAATTGCCGCGGAAAAAGGCAGGCCGCGCAATCGCTTTCATCCTGCATGCAAAAGTCCTCGTAAACTTGCAGCAGCCCTTGCTGCATCGCGGCGCTTTTCAACAGGTCAGCCTGCCGCGCATCCGTGGCGAACAGCCGCGCAGCCGCAACCTGGACCCTCCGATTCGATAATTCCGCCGGCAGAGCCTTGTACTCGTCCCATTTCGCCGGTTGCTCGAGAATCGCCCATGGATAGAAGACATTCACCAGCATCTCCGTCACGCGGCTGGCGCCGATAAGCGCCATGGCACTCTTCGAAGCCGGCGATTGCACCGTGTAATGCCGCTCCCAATATTCATCGTGCAGACCGGTCAGCAGCTTGCGCGCTTTTTTCGCGTCGCAAGCCTCCGCCAGCTCGCGAATTTTCGCCCATTGCCTCACCAATGCCGCTAGCGCAGCCAATCGCCGCTGCGGATGATTCACCGGTCTCTGCCCGCCCATTTTCCAGAGCTTTGCCGGGATCGCGAGTCCCTCCCATTCCGCGCGGAGCGCCCACCATTCCTCCCACAGCCCGCGCAGGTAAGCCTTCGTCGCCGGACCTGCTGCGGGAAAATCCTCCGGCTTCAAAAACCCCGCGAGCCCGAACAGCAGCGCATCGATCCCGCCCGCCCGCCGCAACATCCGCACCGGCGCGCGCTGGCTCAATAGCGTGAATGGCAGCTTGTTCGACTTGTATCCCAGCGTCTCGGCCAGCGCCTGGTAGAGCGCCTCGTCGTCGCCCCGTGCCTCGCGCAGCCGCGCCAGCCGCGCCGCCTTCCGCTGCGCGCGAAATTGCGCCGCCCCCTCCAGCACGCCCCGCACAGTCGCCACATCCAGGTCCCTCAACGGCGCCACACACCGCCCCGGCACCGCGAGCGGCGTCGCGTTCGGCGGCGGCCCGGAGGGAAAATCGAGCCGCACCTGCGGCACCGAGCGATTCGAGAGCGTCTGGCTGAATGAAGTCGCCCCGCCCGACTCGAAAAACAGATGCAAAATCACCTCCTCATAAGCCGGATTCGTCGCATGCCCATGCCGTTCCCAATCCCGCACATCGATATCCATCTCAATCGCCCCGCGCAACGGGCCGCCGCCATCGATCGAAATCGCCGCCTCCGCAAAATCCGGTCCCGCCTCGCGATTCCACACCCCAAACTGGATCACATTCACCGCCCGCCCATCCAGCGTCCGAAATTCCCTCCCGAATTCCCCCGAAAACCATCGCGCCTGCAGCACAATCTCCTGCTCCACTCCCGTCCGCGCCAGTTCGTCGCGCACATCCCCGCCGGCGGCGGGCCGCAGCTCGGCGTAACGTCCGGCCAGGTTCATTGCGTATTCCCGGCCGGCGGCAGGCCGATGATTGCGCGCAGCAGCGCGGACCCGTCGAACGCCTCGTAATTCGGCAGCTCCTTCGCGGCCACCGCGCGCGCCTGCGCCATCTTGCCATCCGCCTTCAGGACCGCGCACTGGTTCAGGATCGTGCGTAGCGCATCGTCGCTGAGCCCGTAGCACTGCTCCGCTTGCCGGAACGATTCCAGCGCCCCGTCATAATCCGGCGCCGACCATTGCAGCAGCCCCAGCCCCTCCCACACGATCCCGCTCCGCAGGTCCCGCGCGCTCGCGGCCAATTGCTTCGCCCCAGCCGCGTGGCTCTGCTCGTACCACGTCTGCGCGCCCTTCCGGTAGGCTGCGTACTCGATCGCCGACCGGGCTTGCGGCTCCGCGGTATCGTCGCTCTCCGGGAAGGGGCGGTAAAGCGGATCGCCGACAAATGTCGTCATCCACGAGAGCGCGGCCTGCGAGGCATAGGCGCTCTCCGCAAAAGTAAAACCGTTCCGCAATCGGTCGATGAAAATATCGAGGTTCGGCGTCAGCGCGAGGTAGGGCTCATATACATTTCCCAGCGTCGCCACCGCCCCGTGCGCCAGCAGCGGCGCGGCCCAGTCCGCGCGCGCATCGCGCAGCGTGGCGGCGCTGAAGGAATGGATGTGCACCGCGATCGCCCCCGGCTCGAAACGAAAATCCTGGCGCGCCATCGGCCCCTGCACCCCGCCCGCGTACCATCCAAGGTAAACCGCCGCGTGAGTCATCGGATAATCCGCGGGAAAAAGCTCCGGCGAATCATCCCAAACCACCGGCATCCCATATTGGCGCAGCGAGTCCGCCGCACCCGAGAGCCATTGATCGCCCATCGCCAGCGGCCCCGAAGTGATCCCGCGCATGTCCACATAAGCGAACCCGGTCAGCCCCGTGCGCTCCGCCTCAATCGCGCCGTCGATCATATTCATCACCGTCTCGTCCGATGGCCCGTCCAGCCGGCACACCAGCATCATCGGCCCGAACGGCGTATCCATGAATGGCGTGAAGCTCCGGTAATACGGGTTCTTCAGCGGCCCGGAGATCAGCCGCGTGCGCAGTCCCAGCGTCGCCAGTTCGGAATCCACCGCCGCCGCATTCGTATCCAGCTCGGGTTGTCTCGGGTGCCGGTCATCGCCCGGATAACCCGGCTCATTCGCGATCTTCAGCGGGATGCCCTTCATCAGCACGACGAACCGGATTTGATTGTCCGAGACCGGCAGATTCGGGTCCGGCGACGCATGCCACCAGCCGTTCCGCGAAAAGATTTGCCGTAGCGGTTCCGCAATCGTCGTGTCGTATTGCTGGCGCGAGATCTCCTCGGTGGCCGGGCAATTCAGGCCCACGAAATGATCCAGCGGAATCCCGCGCCGCCTCGCGTAATAAGCGGCCAGCCCCACCGACGAGGAATCGAGATTGTTATATACCACCAGCGTCGCCGCGCTCTCCCGCGAAGGCGTGGGCGATGGCGAAGACGAATCCGCCCTTGCCCCAAGGACAAGGACCGGCAGCACAAACGCGGCGAGAACACCCTTCTTCATCGGAACTCCATTTTCAGCCCGTCATACGCCAGGCGCGTGTGCGGCGGCAGGTTCGCCTCCGTCTCGGCGTGTCCCAGCTCATGGCAAATGTGCGTAAACCACGTCGCGCCCGGCTTCACGCGCGACGCCACCTCCTGCGCCTCGCTCACGGTCAAGTGCGTCGGATGCTCGCAATATCGCAGCGCGTCGATAATCAGCACCTCCACCCCCTCGATCCGCTCCACGACGCTCGCCGGCACCTCCTTGCAATCGCTCAAGTACGCCGCCAGCCTCCGCCCGCCCGACTCGAACAGGTACCCGTTCACGATCGTCCGCCCGTGCGGCAGCGGCAGCGGCGTCAACTGCGTGCCCCCCAACTCGAACGGCCCGTCGATCAGATACGGACGCGGTTTCACGTAACCCGGCAGCAGCCTGTCCGGGCCGAAGGCAAATTGAAACGTCCGTTGCAACGCCGCCATTGTCTCCGCGGAGGCGTACACTGGCAACTCCCGCCCGCCTGCGCAGAACGGGCGCAGATCGTCAAAGCCCATCATGTGATCCGTGTGCGCGTGCGTGTACACCACCGCGTCCAGCCGGTCGATGCTTTCCCGCAGGCATTGGCACCGGAAGTCCGGCCCCGTATCCACCACCCACGCGCACTCCGGCGTCGAGACGTAAATGGACGACCGCGTCCGCTTGTCCCGCGGGTCCGTCGACGCGCACACCCCGCAATGGCACCCGATCATCGGCACCCCCTGCGAAGTGGCCGTGCCCAGGAAAGTAATGGTCAGCGGCAGGCTCATGGCGCCCATTTAGAGGCTGTCCGGCAAATATATGTGCGGCGGCGCGCGCATGGGTTTGAAAAAAGAGCGGCACGTTTGCATAATCCGCGCGTGCCCGCAATGCTTGCCTCCCTCCGCATTCGCAACCTGGCCCTCGTCGAGGACCTCGAATGGACCCTCGCCCCGGGCTTTACCGCTGTCACCGGCGAGACCGGCTCGGGCAAATCCATCATCATCGGCGCACTCCAATTGCTCCTCGGCGAGCGCGCCGATAAATCCCTCATCCGCTCCGGCGCCGACGCCTGCACCGTCGAGGCCGTCTTCCAAATCGATCCCTCGACCGCCGCCCCCATCGATGCCCGCCTCGAGGAAAACGGCGCCGAGCCCTGCCACGACGGCGCCCTCATCCTCAAGCGCACTTTCACCGCTGCCGGCGCAAACCGCCAATTCGCCAACGCCTCGCCCACCACGCTCGCCGTCTTGAAAGCCCTCGGCGATCTGCTGGTCGACCTGCACGGCCCGCACGATCACCAATCCCTCCTTTCAAACGAAAAACAGCTCGATCTCCTCGACTCCTACGCCGGCTCATCCAATGCGCGCGCGGCGTACGCCGCGCAATTCGCCACGCTCAACGGCCTCCTCGCCAGTCATGCCGGACTCTCCGCAAGCGAGGCCTCCCTCGACCGCGAGCTCGACCTCCTCCGCCACCAAACCGCCGAAATCGACGCCGCGCGCCTCCTCCCCGGCGAGGAAGAGTCCCTCCTCGCCCGCTACGCCGTCGCCTCGAACAGCCGCCGCCTCATCGAACTCTCCAACGCCATTCTCCAGCGCCTCTCCGAAGCCGACGACTCCGTCCTCTCCGGCCTCGCCGAAGTCCAGCGCCAATTCCGCGAACTCGCGAAGCTCGATCCTTCGACCGGCTCCACCGCGCAATCGCATGCCAATGCCGTCGTCGAGTTGGAGGATGCCGCCCGCTCATTGCAACATTATCTCGACGCCATCGACACCGATCCCGAGCAACTCGCGAACCTCGAGGAGCGCGTCACCCTCTTCGAGACGCTCAAACGCAAATATGGCCCCACCATCGAGCAGGTGATCGCTTTCGGAAACAACGCCTCCGACCGCCTCCGCAAGATCGAGTCTCGCGGCGAGGAACTCGCCCGCCTCGATCTCGCCATCACCTCCGCCCGCGAGACCCTCGCCGCCCTCGGCGCCAAGCTCACGAAACTCCGCGCCGCCGCCGCCCCAAAACTCGCCGCCGATATCCAGGGCCAGTTGCGCGGCCTCGGCTTCGCGAAATCCGAATTCGCCATCTCCCTGCGCCCCGTTGAAAAACCCTCCTCCTCCGGCGCTGAATCAGCCGAATTCCTCTTCGCCCCAAATCCCGGCGAGCCGCAAAAGCCGCTCAGGCAAATCGCCTCCAGCGGCGAAATCTCCCGCGTCATGCTTGCCGTGAAAAGCTCCCTCGCCGCCCAGGACCGCATCCCACTGCTCGTCTTTGATGAAATCGACGCCAACGTCGGCGGCGAAATCGCCCACGCCGTCGGCGCCAAAATGCGCAGCCTCGGCGAAGCCCATCAAGTCCTCTGCATCACGCACCTGCCTCAAGTCGCCGCCGCCGCCTCCACGCAATTCGTAGTCGCCAAGCAATACGCCGCCGACCGCACCACCTCTCAACTCACCGAAGTAAAAGGAAAAGCCCGCGTCGAAGAAATCGCCCGCATGCTCGGCGGCAAGACCGACTCCGCCCTCGCCCACGCCCGGACATTATTAGGGCACTTCAAGTAAACCCGTAACCATTCCGCCGAAGGGCCAAAGGCCCGATTCATAAAAGCCTGGGGCAACGCCCCAGGTAACTTCGCAGGAATCGGCCAAGCCCTGAATGGGCGTCTCAATCAATGCGGCCACACTTTTATTTAACCCGCCCTAAATCAGATCCCCTTCATCGGTCAGCCCGCGCCTCCCGCCTACTCCGCGCACACCACACGCTCGACCGGCTTCCCGGCCTTCCCGCGCTTCGGCAAATCCGGATCCAGAAAACCCAGCATGTGCGCATGCTTGATCACCCGGACGCTTTCCTGCTTCTGCAATTCCGCGATCCCCTCCTGGAACCGCTCCATCTGCGTCCAATGGATCTTCGGGCGGAAATGATGCTCCGCGTGATACCCGTTATAAAAGAACAGCCAGTTATAAATCTTGCCGTAAGAACTCACCCCCCACGCAATCGGCTTGTCCGGGTCCCCGCCGTAATGCCGGAAGTAACCGTTCAGATAACTGAAACAATGCCCCAGGTAAAAAAACGGCAGGAAAAACAGCATGTACCGCCAGTTGATGAAATGAATCGGCCGCGTCGGCACAATCAGCGCCATCGTGATCAACGTCGCAATGAACACCCCCAATTCAACATTCCCCCACCGCGCCTCCGTCTCACCCCGCTTCCGCAGCTCCCGCCCGATCGCCGCCGGATTGTCGCGGAAGAAACTCAGGAACACATAGCTCCACGGATTCTCCGCCTCCCCCTCCTCCCCGTGCCTGTAAATCGAAATCCAGTCGATCGTCTCCCCATCTTCCCCGGGCCGGTCCGAGTTCCCCTTGTGATGCTGCATGTGCACCACATCGTAATACGTTTGCGAAAAACAGCACGCCACCGACTCCACAACCCCGAACAGCCGATTCAAAAGCGTTGACCGAAAAAACGGGTTGTGAATGAAATTGTGCGAAACGCCATTGATATTCGCATTGATCATCAGCGAGTAAACGAACCCGATCGGCAGCATCACCCACAGCGACACCCGCGGAAACAGCAAATACATCCCCGCGAAGTACGCCAGATGAAACAGCCCCGCCAGCGTCGGCACAATATCCCAGCGCGTGTGCGCAAAGACCTTCGAGCCCGTCGTCGGACGTTCCAGATTGATGATTTCAGCACTGGTCATGCAAACCCCACATTCTGCGCGCCGCCGCCCCCTTTGGCAAGTGCCGATACCCTCATCCCCGCCCACCGCACCTGCATCGTCTTCACCGACCTAAAACCCGGCATGTGGGCCCGCAACGGCGAAACCTTCGGCTGACGGATTGAAAGAACGGACTTGCAAGTGACGTATAATCCACGATTGTTAATACGTCATGGAAACCAAGCTCACTCTCAGACTCGACCAGGCCCTGATTGAAAGCGCCAAGAAAGAGGCCCGGAATCGCGGCGCCTCCCTTTCACAAATGGTGGCCGATTATTTTCGCGGCATTCAGTCTCGCAACAGCTCTTCCAATGGCTCCGGCAGAACTCTGCCTCCCGTCACGGCGTCCCTCCTCGGATCGCTCAGGGGCCGCAACCTCGATCGCTCCCAATATCGGCGGCATCTGGAGAAAAAATACCGTTGAGACTGCTGCTGGATACCAATGTAGTTCTGGACGTCCTCCTTGCGCGCGCGCCGTTTGATGCCGATGGCGCCAGAATAATGTCCGCCGTCGAAACCGGCGCTGCCGAGGGCTTCCTTTGTGCCACTACCGTCATCACGATTCACTATCTCGCGGCAAAAGCCGTCGGTCGCAAAACCGCCGAAAAACACATTGGCTCCTTGCTTCGTATTTTTAACATCGCCGCCGTGACGGACGTGGTGCTTTCCTCCGCGCTCGGCAGCAAGGCAAAAGACTTTGAAGATGCCGTGCTTCTTGAGGCGGCTCGCGCCGTCTCCGCCGATGCCATTGTGACTCGCAATCCGTCCGATTTCCGGAAGTCCTCGGGAATTTCCATTCACATGCCCGCAGACCTTCTTCGAATTCTCGGACTGTAGATGCCACGGAGGCAATTGAATCGCCAGACGTTCGACAGCCGCGCTTGATGCATCGCGCATACTCCCATAGCTTCCTGTTTTCCGAGCAGTCCCCGTAGTTCAACGGATAGAACGGAGGTTTCCTAAACCTTAAATGCGGGTTCGATTCCCGCCGGGGACAGTGGCTTAAGTCCCTCATAATCAGCGTAGTAAAACACATCATGCGAGTATGGGCACTTTCCCTTACTACCCCATAAAACCACATGATTTACCGAAAAAACCTTCCCCAAAACCTTCCCGAGCTTTTAGCCATGCGGCCCCCGTGGCATTCGGAGAGAATTTCTTGGGGAAGGTTTGGGGAAGGTTTTTCAGATCGGGCAACCCGTTCCGGTGTCGCCCCGGTCGTCTCCGCTCCCGGCCTGGCACCGTAAGAGCGTCCAGCATGGGCGAGGGGGCTGGGCTGGCCGGCGGATTGGCACTCTCCATGGGGCGAGTATTTCGCCGAAGTTATCCGAATCGAGTTAATCGCAAGTGTCATAGCGAAAGTGCATTACATCGAGCAAGAATGCATTTTCATATTGTCATTTTATATGATACTGTTTGTACTAAGTTATATCGAAGTCCCTGACTAAGTGGGACTTACGAAACGGCCTGAATTGACCGCTTTTTGCCCCGTGGGGCCTTGCCAGTTTTGGGCCTTTTCTACGCGGTCTTGTCCGATTTAGATACCACTTTTTCAGGGAGGCCATTCCAGCTAAACCGCTTGGACCGGCCATCCTCATCGCCCATTGCGTCCAGCATTTCCACGAGAGCCGCCCCGGCCTTGTCCGGCAAGTCTCCGGTATCGGTAATGGGGAGCGACCGCAGCGCGAGCCGGACGGCATGAGACGCCGAGACGTGCCGGCCTCTCTTCGCAAGCGCCAGTTGGAAGGCCGCGAGCTTGGCATGGTCTGCCGGGAACAGCGAGACGGTGATCTTCTGCGACTGGCTAAAGGTCTGTGGTTCGGTGTCCGGCATAGTGAGACTTTCGGACAGTAGGACATTCCGGCAGCGCTGGCAATCTCCATTTCCCGAGTGTCACCATAGCGGAGGGGGTCGAACAAACCCGCTGGCGGACATCCTGGAGCGCCCTCGCGCGGATGCGGGAGCCGACGCCGCCCCAGCATCATTAGTCAAAGAGCGCCGCGTTGGCCAGCGCCACGTTTTGTTGCTCGATGCGTGCCTTGGCTTCCGCCGCGGTCTTTGCCTCCTGGCCGGGCTGAGAGGTCACAGTGATATGGAAATTCTGAGTGACGTTGGTTGTCCGAGCGCCCGGCGCCGGGATCGTCGGCAGGTTCCCGCCGCGCAATACGCCGCTCCTTGGCATCGGAGCACCCGCGCGCCCGGCTTTCGACCCCTTCCACACGTCCGATGCGGAGGCCGGACCCATGCTCGTCACGGGGTGCAATAGGCCGTCATTCACGACCCCATTGATGTTGCTCCAAGCGCTGCCGATTTCGTGAATGGCTTTCAGGAAATGGTTTTCGAGGTCGTCTATGTCCTGTTTGAATTCGGAAAAGTCACCCGTAAAGAACCCGGCAAACAGGTCGAACACGGACTTTCCGGCAACGTAAATCACGATGAATGCCTCCTTGAATACACTTCCGAGCAACGCGCCCGCTGCAATCGAGTCCGACTTTATCATGTCCCAATTCTTGTAAATCTCGATTCCAAGAGCAGTCACCCCGACCACGGCAAGGGAGATAGCCCAGCCCAGCGGACCCATGCCGACGATTGCCGCCTTCCCGACACCGCCAAGAGCGATCCCGAGTTGTGTAACCGCCAAAATCAGCGGCCCAAATTCCATGGCCCCGAGCGCAACGCCGGCGACCCTTAGACTGGCAAAGTCCCCCAAGACCGGTTTCGCCACGTCGTCGAACCACTCCCACACCGCGACCGCCTTCTTGCCAAAGCCCCAAATGTCCTCCGCGGCTGTCTTGAAATCGGCCCCAATATCCTTGGCCCATTTCGTCATGTTGCCGTTCTTGGTCTGTACGGTGAGCCACGAGAGGAGACTACCGAGCTTGTCCTTCATGAGGTCGAACAGGCCGCCACCGCCAGAGTCCATAATGTCGAACTTGAACAAGTCCCAACGGTCGGAAAGATTGGTCACCATGCCGTCCCATGTCGTCATCCGCTTTTGCATGGCTCCTGCGTACTTCTGGTTAAAGATGGCCTGCAACGTCGATTGGATCATCGCCCGGTTTGTCTTATCGACCGTCACTTGCATTTGCTTGCCGTTCTTGGCGGCGTAGCTCCATATCTCCTCGTTGCCGCGGCCCTTCCGCGTTTGGATGCCGAGGACTTGCAGGCGCCGGTTGAGCCCGGCCTCCGCTCCGGCAAAGGCGAGCACAACGGAATTGAGGTCGGCCCCGAGCGCCGAGGCTGTGTCCCCGATGGTCTGAAACACGCCGCCCTTGATCGGGTCTATCCCGCGCACCTTCAAGTTAATGAAGGCGTCCGTAAGCTCCTCTACCCTGTACGGAGCATTGGGCGCGAAGTTCTTGACCCAATCGAATGATGCCTGCGCTTCCGCGGCAGATTTCGACGCGGAACCCATCCGTACTTTCAGCGTCTCGAATTGCGCAGCGGTATCGAGAAATTGACTCTTGAAAAGGTATCCGACCGTCCCGCCCACAATTCCCGCCTGCATTGCCAGCCCACTTAGCGCCGACCCGACGCCGCTAATCGCCCCGCCAAGCTTCTTTAGATGACCACCAACAGACATGCGCCGGTCCATGTCCACGATGGCACTCCCGAGCCGCTGCGTCTCCGCGTCGAGCTTGTCAGAGTCAATGCCATTGACCTTTAGCTGTTCGTCCAGCTTCCACAGCGCGGCCATTTCCCTATCATAAGCTGCGGTCTGCTTTTCCACCGCCGCCGTTGTCCTGGATAAGTTGGCTTGCTCCGTCTTTCCGGCAGTCGATTTGTCGGCCTCAATCTGTGCTCGCTTCTGCGCGGCAATCAGCTTGTTGAGTTGCGCCTCTTCGCGCTTTACAACGCCCTCCTGATCCATCGCCTTGTACGCGAGGGATTCTTTTGACCGCAACGACTCCATGCTCCGGCCAAGCGAGTTAATCTGCTTGGTCATGCCGCCAAAAACGGTCTTGACCGATGATCCCATTTCGGCCCCTACGTACAGGATTGCGGCGAGCTTTGTCTTGCGGTTCATCGGTCGATGGGAAGTAGAGCGCGTCCGTTACGCCAACAAGTCACTGTAGATTGCTTTCAGCTTGAGATAGTCGGCCCAATCGAGCGCCTTGATTTCCTCCAGCCCAACCCCGCCGAGCGTGGCGAAGAGCACAAACTCTTGAGCGGCCTCGCTGCCATTCGCCTTACGCGCCTCCCTAATGTCCTTAACCTTTGGGCGGCATAGCTTGACGGTTTCAACCAGTGTTCCACCGGCAATGGTAATCGGGATTCCGAGGGCGATTGGCTGGCCGGCCTGGTACTCCCTGACCGGCTCAAAGGCGATCAACTCCGCGAGCGCCTCATCCACAATGCCGAAGTCCGCGGCGTCGAGTTCTCCGATTGTCTCCGGCGATACCATGCACAGGTTGGCCACGAGGTTGATTTTCTCGTCTGTTTCATCGTCGGCGCGGGCGGTCGCGGCCAGCACGTCAGAAGCCCTTGGGCGGCGCATGGTCAGCGCCGACACGTCGCCGACTGGATATTTGAGGGGGATCGTGATTTCAGTTTTCATGAGCCCGCTGAATTTGAGAGGTCAGATACCGCCGCACGCTTGCCACTTCGAAGAGGCGCTTGCCGCGCCTATGGCCTGGCAGACGAATGCTGGCGCCGTGAATGAGGGCAACAGCAAGAAGTTTGTACGCCATCGAGCGCTTGATCCCGAATCGGGCGAGCAGCCCCCGTGCGTCAATAAATTCCGGGTCTTGCCCCGCGGCGGCGGTGGGCATTGAGTGGACCGGGACGGGTGAAGGCGCGGCGCTCTGTGACATTGGGGAACAATGGTGGCTGTTGTGGGACGTAGTTTCTACCGCGCCGCTGTCACTTGCGCGGCTGGCGCGGTCCCTCGCACCGTTTTCGCTTGCGCAATGCCGAGGCCGGCGCGTACACGTCTCTTTGTTGCCGAGCAAACGGCGACACCCAATTCTCAACCTCCGGGGTAGTGCCCGGAGCGGGAATCATGAAAAAAAGAGAGATAAATCCGCACTCGATAGCGCAGGGAGTCACTACCCGGCGCGACAAGGTTTGCTCCTTCGAGTGCGGATTTTTGTACACATGAGCAACGAGAACGACACAAAAACCAAAGAGCAGAAAATCACAGAGCTTTCCCGGAGGCTGTTTGATTTGGACGACAAGGTCGAACCGCTAAAGTTCAACATTATTCACCACAATGGGAGGGTGATCGTAATTTGCGATCTAACCCCGGCACAGAAAGAAACGCTGGAACTTACAAGCGAGGGGACGGGCATCCCGCTCGATGTCATCCTAGAGGATGTGTTCAGCACCGCCGCATATAACGTAGCAGACCTAGCGAACCCCAACAGCGGTCGGCTGGAGGGCTTGGCTGACGACATCGAGCCCGAGAATAACCCAAAGGCCAAGGCCCGCGTCGATTTATTCGCGGCGACTGCCGGCCTAGAGCGCCAGAGGAAAGCGCGGGCAATGCGCGAGCGATAAATCGAGGCGCTGTCCTAGCTGGTAGGCGGCGGATTACGCCACCCAACCCAATGCCGCTCCGGGATCATACCTTGGGCGGCATTTGTTTTTGTGGCCGGCCAGGGTGAAGGAAATGGGGATCGGATCAATGGCCCACTACCGGCCATAGGCTTCCGTAAATGACCGCCACGGGCCGTCCGGCATCGTTTGAGGGGGGGAGACAGCGGGCGGCAGGCCGTCAGACCACCGCTTTAACCGTGTGCGCCCTCTCGAAAGCCTCCACGTGCGCGGCGGTGAATTTGACCATTCGGCCCACCTTCAAATGCGCGATGCGGCCCGACTTGAGCCACTCATTAACCGTCGATAGCGACACGCCGAATTTATCAGCGAGTTGCAGCTTGGTGATTGGTTGCGGCATGGGGATGGGCCAGCGTAGCCAGTCGCCGTCCCTCCACGCAACACTTACTCGGGAAGCCCGCTACACGGTCGGCTTGACGGTGTACGCTCGCTCAAATGCCTCAACATGCGCCCGCGCAAACCGGACCATGCCGCCCGGCTTGAAATACCCGATGCGACCGGACCGGATCAATCTATCGACGGTGGACGCGCTGACCCCGAATTTTTCGGCCAACTGCTTTTTGGTCAGGTATTTTTCCGGCATGGGGATGGTCAGCGTGGCCGTTCGATCCCGCAAGGCAATGCCGGGAAAATCACCCGGTTAGCACAAGTCCTCAGTGAGGTCTCCTGGCTCAACACCCCGGTACGATGCGAGGTCGTACCTGACCAAAGCCTTGTGGAAATCAAGGCTATATGGATGCCCCTGGAGTAAGCACAGCGCCAAGCGCTGTGCAAATTCTGCCGGCTTCATATCTGGCGCGCCTCGTTTGTGGATCAACATAGCGACAACAGCCTTGTGCTTCCTGTAGGTCGGCCCGCTTGACGCCTTTCCGTCTGGCTCCCAATCGGTGAGCACTTTCTTTAACGTGCGTCGATCTACGCCGAGAATCTCGGAAAGACGGTTGATGCTGTACGTTGGCTCCGGCCACGCTTCGTTAAGGGCGTCCTCAAGCAATATCGTCAGCACATCGGCATCGCCGGCCTTCTTTGAGCCCCCTTCTTTTGACCCCGGAACATTCTCGGGGAGCTTGCTTACGACGCCCTGCTTTGCCAGCAAGTCGAGTTGCTTGGGCGTGATCATTGCGGTAAGTGCCATATGCTCGCGCCCGCAAACCACTCTTATTTTATCGGTGTTTTTCATGGATTGATTGTGGAACTGGAACTGATGTTTTTTTTGGTCTGTGACTAGAGAGAGTCTGTGCCTGTTTTCCTACCCGCACCCGGGGTGCCCTTGGAAGAACCTATGGGAGGGGGGGGGCCGACCCGGCGCCGTGGGTGGGGCCAGAAGCGCCCGCATCCCGGCAAAGCCATCGAGCCTCATGTGTTGCTAAACTCATTCTGTAGGTGTGTCGGCAGCCTCTGTGGGGGCTGCCATTTGATTGGCCCGTCTGGCCGCCGCGCCGGCAATCGAAAGCCAAAGGCTGCGCCGCAATGGTGTGGCCTGTTCGCGCATCGCATCTGCTTTGGCTCTTAGTGATTCTGGCAGTTGATTGGCGGTGCCAGCATACAGCGCGGCCCTGATCGTTGCGTCCTCATCTTCGATGGCCTTTCGAGCCTCGCACTCGATGCGCTCTTGTTCGTCGCGTTCTGCCTTTTCTTGGGCTAGCCGTTCGGTCTCTCGCAACTCTTCCGCCTGCTCTTCCTCTCGCGCGATGGCTTCGCGCTCTGCCCGGTCCAAATACATCGTTTCCAGCAAACCAAGATGCTTTGAGCATTGGAATTTGGGGTCTCCAAAATTGACGGCAACGGTCATTTCAATGATGCGCCGACGCATCGGGTTACGGGTTTCTTTATCTGCCTTTTCCAGCATTCCAGTTGGCGTAGAGTTGGTCGTGGTAAACAAGTAGGTGAACGGCTTAAGGTGCCGGCGACGGATAATCTCCGCGAAGTGCCGCAGCACGGCGGGCGTCTGGTTCATCTTGTCGAGTTCATCGAGAAAAAACAGCTTGCAGCCGCCCAAAACGTCGATCATTTCGCCAATGGTATCGAAGTCCTCAGAGCGCCCAAGGCAGGCATCCACAAGCCGTGTTGCCAGTTGGCCGCCGCTCAAGTTAATGACGCCCGGCGTGTCATAGTCGCGAGCCGGGAACTTGCCCCAACACTCTTTAATGACCGAATAGACCGCCGTTGATTTTCCGCTTCCCGTGGGGCCGTAAAGGTAGAGCCCTGGAGGATGCAGCTTGATGCCGGTCTTGTCAAATATCAGTTCCCTGATTTCTGAGAACGGCCATTGTTGCACAAATGCGGTTTGCTCCGGGCATGGCGGCGTTCGGCTGACCTTTGCCCGATGCAGCAACTCTGCGCCCTCGGGGAGGGTTTCACTAAAGGTCGCCTTCATTCGCCGATGTCCGGTTTGAGGCCGCCATAGGTGGGGTCATGCGGTTTCTTTGTCAGCCCCTCTTCCGGCGAGTCATCGCCCGCCGACGCGCCAGCGTCAAAGGCGGGCGGTGAACCGCCGCTTTCTTTCTCTTGCTCTTGCGGAGCAAGATTATGAACAGTGCAATCTCGTTGCCCTACCCGTGGGGCAATAACTGCCCTACCCCGTGGGGCAATAACTGCCCTACCCCGTGGGGCAATAACTGCCCTACCTTCGATAGACTTTGACTTAGCCGGCCTACTGCCCAGCGAGAGCAGATGATAGGCGTTTTCATCGTTCATTTTCGAGTTCGGTTTCTTACCCCGAACCACTCGCACGAGTCCAATCCGCTCCAATTCCTTGACGGCATCCTGTGCCGACCGCCGCGAGCAACACGCCATGCCAGCTATCTCCGGCAGACTCGCAACGACCACCCCCCTTGGATCGTGGCAATGGTCGCTTTTTGGATTTCCACTCTTAACGCTGTCGAGTTCGGCAAGCGCCAGACAGACAGACCGCGCGAGCATCTGCTTACCCCTGTCCGCTTCATTCTTGATGGTAGTAAGAGCGAGCTTTTGAACCCATGCCCATCCGCCGTTTGCATTGGCCTGGTCCATTGATCTAATGCCGGCATTGACAGGCGGCGCGGGTTGCGCTAACTGTGTTGCCTCAACGGAAGTATTCTCACCCCCTGCCGGCTGCTCAGGCTGGCGGGGGTTTTCCGCCTCCGGTGGCGGCGACTCTGGCGGGTCGTATAAGACAACGTCCGGCTCGTCCCCGATTATGATAACATCCTCGCCCATCACTGCGGTGACTCCTGCGCGGCGATCCAGTCTTCAACGCGCTGGTACGCCGCCTGTCTGTCATGCGCGTTGACTCGGATGCATTTCAGGAACTTGATTGCATGGTCGGCATAGGCAATGGCCTCTTGATCGGCGGATTCCATGGCTACTTGTTTCGATGCCCGCTCAACAACCCCACTTAGTGCCCCCTCGCGCTCTGGATCGTCCAGTGTGATCGGGGATAGGTTGCCCGTGCTGACTATCTGCGCGGGAACGGCGCCGGCCTCGATTTCTATGGCCTGATCCATGTCACTGTGCCGTAACCGTCCGGCGGGCTACGAATGCATCGACCGCGGCAGCGGGTGTCCGAACGCAACGACGGCCCAAAACGACGCGCGGGAGAATACCTTTGCGGATGAGGGAGCGAGCATGTTTGAGTGAGCAGTCGAGCCTTTTGGAGAGGCTTTCGGCTGAGAGTAAGTCAGGGTTGGTAATTGGCGCGTCTGGCGCAATGGGTGTCTTCATTGGCGGTACGATATGCGCCGGGCGCTATGTGGCTCTACTGCGGCAATGTCACGGCCTCGCCTATGTCACAACCCCGCCGGGCGCATCCCATCCTCGATGCCGCCAAGACCGTCAGGCTGCGGCGCTGGTAATTGAAACGACCTTCGACTCATCCAACACCGCCGCCGGAGTGAGCGCGAAAAACTCCTTCGCATCCTCCGGTGTGGCAACCTCAGCGTAATGGGCGAAGAGCATGGCAGTATCCGAATGACCAAGCGCCCGGGCCGTGGCCGCGGCATCGTTGCCACCGGCAAGAGTGTAACTGGCAAACATGTGGCGCAAGCCGTCGTCAATCCAGTTTATTGGCTCGTGATCGTCTGCCCGTTGCGCCAACTCATGCCGGAAGGTACGAACCCGCTTCCAGAAATTCGGCTGTACGATTGGCCCGCTCTTCGCGAAGGGGAAAAACTTTTCGAGCCATGAGCGGAGTGTATCCGTCACGTCAACGAGCCGGCGCTTGGCCGTCTTGGTCCCCGCCGCCGATAGATCAATTCTCCACGTCTGACCGCGCCGGAGTATCTGCCCCCATGTCAGCCGTTGCGCCTCGAATGGACGCAGCCCCGCGAACATTCCCAAGACGACGGTCGCGAGGATGTCTCGCGATGCCACCGGGAGCGCCGCCGCACGGCCCAGGAGGGCACGAGCTTGGGCGGGGGTGTAGATTGCTGGGCGGCCCGTATGGACCTTCACGCGGCCAACGTCACGCGCCGGATTGGTCGAGCACTTCCCTTGTATCTTGGCCCACGCGAAAAAGGCCGACAAGACGCGCCGCAGATGATTCTTGGTGCGGTCGCCGACCGGGCGTCCATGAATCCACGCCGTCAGAATGGCGGGGGTAACTTCCGATGCGAATTTCGAGCCGTGATCGGCAACGAACATCCCGAGCCGGTTCTTGAGTTCGTAGCGGTAATAGGGGCTTTTCTTGGCGTGACGCTGGCTTTCGAGGAACTTCTCAACAAGCCCATCAACCGGAGCGCTCTGCTCTGTGGCCTTGAGGTATTTAATGTAATGCTCAACCGCCTGCGTCAGGGTCCGCTTATACGGCGCCAGTAACCTTGCGCAGTTTACCGCCTCATCCTTCAACGCATGAGTGAGCGCCGCCGCCTTCCTATTGCCCAAGTTCTCAGCGTCAACGTCCTGATCGTCGGCAAACTCATGTGCCGCCGTCTTGGTCTTGAAAATTCGCATCTTTCTGCCGGACCCCTCAGCATCGTACCATACCCTCCACTTATAGGCCGGTTTCGTCGTGTCGTGATGAGGAGTAACCTTAGCTTTCATTTGCCCTATAGTTCACCATGAATCCTTGTGTAACACAACGAAAACCTTCCCTAAAACCTTCCCATGATTTATAACATACTGCAAATCAAGGAATCGTGACGGTTTCCTAAACCTTAAATGCGGGTTCGATTCCCGCCGGGGACATATCTTCCTTGTCCGGAATGGCTTATGGTTACAGGGGAGACCTGTTCATTCTCTCAATTCCACCCAGTCCATCCCGCCATCCAGTCCAGCGCATGTTTACTATTGCTAACAAAGATTTCCTCACCTAACACTCACTCATCGCATGACGAGAATACCCTTCCATCCCTTCACTGCATTCGCCTCGATCGCAATGCTCTTCCCCGCCCTTGTCCCATCCGGGCGCGCCCAGAGCCAGCCCCAGACCCAGCCGCTCGCCCAGCAGATTCTCGTCGCATACCCCGCGGACCTCGAGGACGGCATCAAATCCCTCGGCGACAAAGGCGTGCAATTCCAATTCAACTATTGGGGCGAGGCATTCGCCAATCTCTCCGGCGGGGTAAAGCGCGGCGGCGATTACGACGGTCTCCTCAAAATTTCCCTGAGTCTCGATCTCCAAAAGCTCCTCCAATGGAACGGCGCCACACTTTACGCCAGCATGCTCTATCCGCACGGAAACGGGATCACGGATTACTACGTTCATGACTACAACGTTTTGAGTAACATCGACGCCTACGACAGCGTGCGCCTGTTCGAGTTTTGGCTCCAGCAGACGCTTTTTGACGACAGATTCTCCATCAGGATAGGACAGCTCACCACCGACAACGACTTTTTCGTCTCAAACAACAGCGGCCTTTTCATCAACAGCGCCTTTGGGACAATAGGCACCGTCCTGCACGATGTGGTGGCGCCCATCTACCCGGTCGGCTCGGAAGGTATCAGGCTGCACTATGATCTTAGTCCCTCCTTTTACGTTCAAGCGATGGCCCTTGACGACAACGCGGGGTTGCAGAACATTGACGACAAACACGGCGTCGAATTCGGTCCCAATTCCAGCCACGGCGTCCTCGCCTTCTACGAAGCCGGCTACATCCCGAACCCGCCAAACAGCGGCTCCCCGCTCCAGGCCGCTTATAAATTGGGCGGCTACTTCGATTCTCAATTCCATCCCGATATCTCAAACCCGGCCTCCAGCCATGGCGACTACGGCTTTTACGTTGTGGCCGATCAACTACTCTACCTCGATCCCAACAGCACGAAAGACTCTCCTCGCGGACTAAGCGGATTCGCCCGCCTCAGTTACGCTCCGGACCAGCGAAATGCCGTCGTCTACTATTTTGATGCCGGATTCAACTACACCGGCCTCTTCCCAAATCGGCCCAACGATGTTATGGGAGCCGCATTCAGCTTCGAAAGGCTCGGCGCCGACTTGACCCTCTCCTCCGGAGCCCCCGTGCTCTCGCACCATGAGCATGTCCTCGAAATCACATACCTCGCAAACTTGACCGACTATTTCTCCCTCCAGCCCGACTTTCAGTACATCATCAATCCGGGTGGCGTTGGCAGGATTCCCAACGCGGCCGTCCTCGGGATACGATTCAATGTTACTTTCTAGACACCCAAATCCGCGCTTACTCTTTCGTTAGCTCCGCGCGATTCCACCAGCCGCCGCCGAGCGCCTGAAATAACGCCGCCGTATCGGCGTAGCGATTCGCTTCCGCCTGAATAAGATTGATCGCCGCCTGCTGGTAAGTTTGCTCCGCGTTCAGCACCGCCAGGTAATTCGTGTAACCCGATTGTAATTGCCGGTTGGTCAGGTCCAGCGTCACCTTCGCCGCCTGCTCCGCCGCCGCGACCGCTTGCAACGCCCTCGCATCCTGCTCCAGCGCGTTCAAGGTATCGGCCACATTCTGGAATGCGGTAATGACCGTGCCGCGGTATTCTTCGGCAGCCTCCTGATACGCCGCCCTCGCAGCGCGCTCCCGGTGAAGCAACGTCCCACCTTCAAAGATCGGCTGCGTTAACTCCGCGCCAATGGTCCAAAAACCCGCTCCCGGCGCCGTCAACTGCCCAATCGCCAGCGCCATGCTTCCGGCGTTTCCCGTCAAGGTCAGATTCGGCAGCCGATTCGCCACCGCCACGCCGATTTGCGCGCATGCGGCGTGCATGTTCTCCTCCGCCTGCCGCACATCCGGACGCTGCTCCACCAACTGCGATGGAAGACTTACCGGAATCTCCCGCGGCAGTTGCATATCCGAAAGCTCGAACGTCTCGGCCAGCCCCTCGCTGGCATAGCCCCCCGAGAGAGCCGCCAAAAGGTCCCGCTGCTGGACCAATTGCTTCTGCAGCGGCGGCAGCGTCGCCGCCACCTGCGCCAATTGCGATTCCTGCGCGGCGACGTCCAGCCGGCTCGAGTACCCGCTCACAAACTGCTGGCGCAACAGATCCAGCATCTTTGTATTGATATCGATCAGTTGCTGCGTCGCGTCTATCTGTCCCCGCAGCGATGCCTCCTGGATAGCCGCAGCGGCAACATTCGAGCTTAGCGTGATATAAGTGGCTATGAGTGCAAAACGCTGCTGCTCCGCCTGCGCCTCCAAGGATTCCACGTTTCTTCGGTTAAGTCCGAATACGTCCGGCACATAAGACACCGTTACCTGCGAGGTATATAGGTTGAAAATGAACGCATTCGAATTGGGGACCGGTGCTATATATTCCGAAGTCTTCTGCCTCACTGCCGAAAAGCCTCCGCCAACGCTCGGATAATAGGACCCCGCCTGCGCTGAGACATTCTCCCGCGCCACCACCAGCGCCGCTTGCGCCGCCTTCACGTCCGGACTCGCCTTCAGCGAACGCTCGATTAAATCGTTCAGTGCCTTCGAGTGAAATAAAGTCCACCAATCCCCGGGAATATCGCGGCTCCTGACAAACGACTGCGCATCCCCGCCCGCAACCCCTTTCGTACTCCCGGTCGCCTCCAGCGGTCTCTCCGTATAATCGGTGACATTGGGAGCAGCCGGTTCCTTGAAATTCGGTCCCACCGCGCAACTAATCAAAAGCGCCGAAGTCGCCAGTACCGCCAGTCCTCGCCCGCCTATTTCATTCGGGATTATCCACTTGACGCAAGGGTAAAATTTGCGGTACAGCGGGTCATATGGCCGAAAAACCTCCAATTCCGAAACTGCGCGGATCGTTGCATTTTTGGGTCATTGGAGGAAAACGAGCATGGAGCCCGGCATCAGCCGTGTGGGCCGTGTTAGCGGCAATAAGTCCATACCTCATAGGGGCGGCGGGTAAATATTTTCCCTCCCTTGGGTTATCAAATACCACACTTGTGACATGGATTTTAAATCATCCATTGAGGGTTGCTCCAATAGGTATAAGCGTATTATTCGCTATATTTCTTTTCAGGGCCCCGTATGAGCTTTTCAAGGATATACAGGAACAAATGTCTAAAAAGGACGAGGAAATAGAAAGACTGAAAGATTCTATCAGTGAAAAGCGTGAATTATCACGAAAGGAAAGAATTGATGGCACAGTTAGAAAATATTTAGAGGTATACGAAAAGGATAAATTAACCTTCCCCTTGCGAATCCTTCATGTTTCTGGAGCCGCTAATCTATACGAAGAATCAGAAGTAGAAGAGGCTATACTACGGATTTGTAGGCACGGAATTCCAAGTCCAATCAAAGGCGACATAGGTTCAACTCTTCCGAAAGGAAGGCTTCTCGAATTTTTCAGGCTGGCAGCAGATGTGAATGAATCGCTTGAATATCCACTAAAAGCATCCATTTTCAGGGACAAAAACGGATTTGGAACGCCGCAGGCTTATGAGTTGAATAAAGAACCTGATGGGATGATTGATCTGGCAAATGACGCGACATATAGCATGGCTCCAATTATAGCCGGTAGGTGGCTGCGGACAGGCGACATGCTTTATACGGTAATCGAACAATCTGGAGATTTAATAAAGTCAGAATATTCGGGGCCAATACACGATCACTCACTTACGGGGAACTATGACGAAGCAAAGGCTAAATTCATAACTACCGTTATTAGGAAAAATATTCAAAATGGCAAAAGAACCGTAATGTACGGCTCGATAGAGAAATTAAGGGAAACATTATTGTTGGGAACAGTATACAGAACGGACGGATTAGACGATCTTCCGGAAGACTTCCTAGAAACATCCATATTTCAAAAATGTGTTCTCACGCAGCCTTATCCACAAGCTCCGACAATGGAAGCTTTGCCGCATTCACCAACTTCGTGAGCGTATCCGTGAAAATGCAGTCATTGCTCCGGTTATTGAACCGAAACTCCAACTCGTCCATATAGGCGTCCAAATGCTTCATACTCACCTGATGATACGCTCCGATGATCGACCGCTTGAGCAGACTCCAGACGCTCTCAATGCCGTTTGTATGAACGTCACCACGTACCCATTCCTCCTTGCTGTGGCACACGCTCTCGTGCCGCGTGTCCTCATCGGCAATGCCGAGGTAGGCCGGAAGCTCATCCGTGTAGATCGCTTCAACGTCCGGGGCCGTGTTCTCCGCGATAAACCGGTGAAGCACTTCCTTGCTGGCATGGCGAATCACCTGCAACCGAATCTTTCCGCCGCGCTGGACCGCTCCAATGGCGATAGTCTTGTTCCCCTTATAGCCGTGCCCTACATGCCGCCGCTTCCCGCCGACATAGGTTTCGTCCACTTCTACGACGCCCCGCAAAAGCTCGCAGTTGATGTCCCTCATGGCGGCGCGGATGCGATGGCAGAGATACCACGCCGTCTGATAGGCCACGCCCAGCGTCCGTTTCATCTGGAGAGCAGAAATGCCTTTCTTCGATTCCGTCACGAGGTAGATTGCCATGAACCACTTTATCAAAGGCAAATGCGTATCGTGAAAAATCGTGCCGGACGTTACGGAGAACTGATAGCGGCAGGCGTTGCAGTCGTACTGCGAGCGGTCTGCGATGCTGGACACGCTCTGAGACTCGCAGCGGGGGCAGCAAACACCCTTGGGCCAGCGCAGTTTTTCCAGTTCTTCGCGGCACTTGTCGTTGGAGCCGAATTGCTCCACAAGCGCCATGATGTTCATGCGGGGTTCGATGTCAGCGGGTTTTCTCATAATTATGCCTCCTAAGAAAAAAGGTCAGGGAATGACAGACGCCGAATTGCTCCGGCGCGTGTTCCCAAAGCCGGTCCACGAGCACCTAAAAAAGGTGGCGCACGCGGCCCGGAAGAAACCAAAAAAGTAACCTTTCATGCGGTCACTTTACCAAAAACCAGCCTTGTGTCAACTAGATAATCCCGATTTCATTGGATAATTTCATCCTGTCAAGACTCGTCAGCGTTTGCGCGCGATCGCCTCGCCATCGATCTCCGCGGTCGAAGTTTTAACACTGAATGGCGATAACTGCCCGATACTCGCCGTCCCTGCGTCCTTCCTTCGGATGTTGACCGGCAACAACACCCTGACTCCGTTTCCGATATAAGGATCCGGTTCCTTGCCTATTATCGCCTCATCCTTCGCGGCATTCTTATTTCTTGTCGATTGGATTTGGACCAGACCGGCCTTTCTTCCACTTTGCGGCGGCTGAGTCTTCAAGATCGAATTGAGCGTCAGCTTGTGACGAAGCGGGTAAATCGGCGTGGTTATATCCATCGGACCTGGCAGGCTCTCTTCCTCCGGCAGGCGATCATCTTCCTTGGATTTGGAAGTGCTTGCACCCAATTCCTTTTCACCGGCGCCAGCCGCCTTGCCGTGCCCGTGATCGCCTTTGATTTCCCGCCCCGGCGGTTGACCCGATGGCTCGCTGGCGCCGCTCACCGGCCGAGCCAGTATGCCGAGTCCCACGATTGCGAATAGTAAGTAGCCTGTTTTCATATGGACTCCGCCGCGTCCGCTGGTGTGCCGAAATCGGAATCAACGTGCTCCTTGCGTAGAAAGATCATTTGTAACGGGGGAACAACGAGCAGCAGTAGAATTGGCCCAAGTAACATGCCGCCTACGATCACAGTGGCCAGCGGACGCTGCACCTGGCTTCCTATTCCGGTTGAAATTGCCGCCGGAAACAGGCCAATGCACGCCGACAGGCTTGTCATCAACAACGGGCGCATGCGCGTCGAGGCGGCGCGGAACATGGCTTCCCCCGGAGTGCCTCCCCTCAACCGCGATTGCTTGTAATAAGTGATTAGCAGAATGCCATTCATGACCGATACACCGAATAACGAAACAAAGCCGATTGCCGCGGAGATGCTGAAATTCAAGCCCGACACATACAGCGCCAGCACGCCGCCGGCTATCGCGAAGGGAATCCCGGAAAGGGTCAGGATGCACTCCAGGAATGAGTTAAAGAGACAATAGAGTAACAACAGAATCAACAATAAGCTGATTGGCACAATAAACTCCAGGCGCTCCTTGGCAAGCTGCAGGTCCTCAAACTCTCCGGCCAAAATAATTCGGTAGCCGCTCGGAAGTTGTACGTTTTTCGCGATCCGCTCCTGGGCCTCGGCCACGGTGCTCCCCAGATCGCGACCGCGTACGCTGAACTTGACCGGGATGTAACGCTCCATTGTTTCGTGATAAATCCAGGCCGCGCCGTTATCCAGGGTGATCGTCGCCAGCTCGCTCAATGGGATATACGCATTGGC
The DNA here is from genome assembly GCA_049521415.1 of Chthoniobacteraceae bacterium. Taxonomy (GTDB): domain Bacteria; phylum Verrucomicrobiota; class Verrucomicrobiia; order Chthoniobacterales; family Chthoniobacteraceae; genus DATAXI01. The sequence goes on along the minus strand of JBEKOV010000010.1, from coordinate 12,867 downwards.
CCCGCTGCTTGTCGTATAACCCACCTTGATGTTGCGAATCTTTTCGATACTATCGCGGAACTCGGGCGCGTAACGCACGACCAGGTTGAACTCCCGGTCTCCCTCCAACACCGTCGTCGCGGTCGATCCGCCCAGCGCCGCTTGAATCACCGTATTCACGTCGCCGGTATTCAACCCGTATCGCGCCGCCTTTGCGCGATCCACCTTGATATCGAGATTTGGCTGCCCCAGCACTGGGAAAATTCCCAGATCGGTGATGCCGCGCACCTGGCTCATCTGGTCCTGGACCTTCTGAGCCAGTTCCGTCAATACCTCGAGATTGGGACCTAGTATCTTGACCGAATTGGCTCCTTTCACCCCTGAGATTGCCTCCTCGACATTATCCTGGATGTATTGCGAGAAGTTGAAGACCACTCCCGGCAGTTCGCTCTGGAATTCCTCCTCGATTTGCTCCGTCAATTTATCCTTGGTCACGCCCGCGGGCCATTGATCCATCGGTTTCAGCGGCGCAAAGAGTTCCACATTCGAGAACGGAGAGGCGTCGGTCCCATTATCGGGCCGTCCGTGCTGGGATGTTACTGTAATTATTTCCGGATGTCTCAGGAGGATCAGCCGCATCTTTCTCGTCGCCGCTTCCCCGTCCTCCAGCGAGAGCGTGGACGGCATCGAGGCGCGAATCCAATAATTGCCCTCTTCCAGCACCGGCATAAACTCGCTTCCCAGCCGCGTGCCGAGAAATGCCGTCGCCGCGAGAAATAATACTCCAATCCCAATCACCAGGGCGCGACGGCTCAGCGCAAAACGCAGAGTCGGATCATAAACACGGTGCAGCAGCCGTACGACGATCGTCTCGACCTCCTTCAAATTCTTCGGAAGCAGGAAGGATGCGAGCACGGGCGTCACCGTGAACGTGGCGATCAACGCCCCCGCCAGCGCGTACCCATAGGTGCGCGCCATCGGACCAAATATCTGGCCCTCCACTCCCTGCATCGTGAACAATGGAACGAAACCGGCCAGCGTGATGAGAGCCGAAAAGAAGATCGCCTTGTCCACCTGGAGCGCACTTACCAGGATCAGCCGCAGACGGTCGGTCCACCCGTGGGTGACTGAAGCGGAGTGCAGCGCCTGCGTCGGGTCCGATCCATAGAAGCCTTCCGCCAGACGCCCGAGCATGAGCTGCCTCTCCGCCTCGTTCCTTTGAAAGTTTCGAAAAATATTCTCCACCAGGATCACCGCCGAATCCACAATGATCCCGAAATCCACGGCGCCGATTGACAATAGGTTCGCGCTTTCACCCCGAATCACCAATAGCATCATCGCGAAGAACAAGGCGAACGGGATATTGACCCCCACGATGATGGCGCTGCGAAGGTCCCCGAGAAATATCCACTGGATCAGGAACACGAGCAGGCACCCAAAAATGAGATTGTGAAGAACAGTATGGGTCGTCAGCGCGATCAACGAGCCGCGGTCATAAAATGGCGCCACTTTGACTCCCGGCGGCAGGCTTCCATCGCTGTTCATTTTCGCCACTTCGGCCTTGATCTTCGGGAGCATTTTGTCGCTCTGCTCGTTGCGCTTCATTACCACGATCGAGGCCACCACGTCATCGTCCCCGTCCTTCCCGAAGATGCCCAGCCTTGGCACATAGCCCACGCTTACTTTCGCAACGTCCTTCACCAGCACGGGCACGCCGTTCGACTGGCCCAGGACCACATTCTCGATGTCATTAACCTTGTAGCCCTTCGTCAAATCATCCGCCCCCCCATCGTCAATCAATCCGATGCCGCGGATGTTTATGGACTGCTGGCCGATTTTGATTTCGCGTCCGCCCACATTGATATTCGCATTCCCCAACGCAGTTATGATCTGGGGCACCGTGACACTGTACGTTTCCAGTTTGTGCGGATCGACATCGACGTCAAATTCCTTGGTCGTGCCGCCCCAACTATTGATATTCACGATCCCCGGTATGGCCGAGAGCCTCCGCAATACGATCCAATCCTGGACCGTCCGCAGATTAGTCAGCCCAAAGTGCTTCGGACCGGTGACTGTGTAACGGTAAATCTCGTCGGTTCCGCTGTTCGGGTTGACTGAAGGAATCTGGTTACCCGGCAGCGCGACATTCTGCTCCAATGCGACGACCGTCTGCGCATAGGCAAAGTCATAATCAATCCCATACCTGAACACGACCCGGATAAACGACAACCCATAGAATGAGGTGGAACGAATGACCTGGATGCCGGGCGTCGTATAGAGCCCGATCTCCATCGGAATCGTATAATACCTTTCCATCTCCTCGGCCGAGAGGCCCGCCGCCTGCGCCGTGATCTCCAGGATCACCGGCGTCGGGTTCGGGTACGCCTCGATGTTCAGGTTTTCAAAGGCGACGATTCCCGCCCCGGCAAACGCCAGCAGCGCAAACACCACAATCGCTCGCCGGCTCAGGCAAAACGCAAGAAGAGACTTCAGCATGGTTGACCTTGTCGAGCTCCCTAGTCGCTCGGCGGGGCGTACAGGATGTTGCTCACGAACACCGCCCCATCGGTTACCGCCAGTTCTCCACGCCGCAAACCTTCAAGCACCTGATAACGCCCATCCTCTTGCAGGCCGAGCTTCAGGATTCGTTGTACAAAATGACGGCGATCGGTCGTCACCCACGCCGCCATTGTCCCATCGCCGTTCCAAACTACCCCGCTCATTGGTATCGCGAGCGACTCCGCCGGCTCCCGCACCTGAATGGTAACATTCGCCAGCATCCCCGAACGCAACTCATCATTCTTGTCCGGGACCTCGCACCGCGCCGCCACTCGATGCGTGTTCGGATCGACGGTCGCATATACCCGCGCAATTTTGCCCTCAAACACCCGGTCCGGATAAGCCTCAACCCTCACTTCCACCGGCTCTCCTGCGCGCACCAGCGGGCTGTCGCTCTCCACGATATTTGCCAGCACCCATTTCGTCGGACTGCCCGCGACCTCCGCGAAATCTATCTTCCCGGCAGCGATCATCTGATCAATCTCCGCATCCGTCTTGCCATCGGCGCTCACGGTGGCCCGTGCCGCCTTGAGCGCCGCCGCCACGGTTTGTTGATCGGAGATCGCCTGCTCCAGTTCCCGTTCCGCCACGGAGTTACTCGTCGCGTAAAGATCCCTCGCGCGCCCCAGTTCCTTCGTGGTCAATACAAACGTCGCCGCGGCGCCCAGCAGCGTCGACTCGTCCTGGACGATCGACGGGCTCTCGTCAAAACTCACACTTCCCACGGCCTCTTTCTCAACCGGGAAAGGGTAAGTCCCAATCGGCTCGATCTTGATCGCGTTTACCTGGCTTTCGGTAAGGTCCACCGACGCTTCAGCCTCGTCGCTGCCCGAAGTCGTCGCGCCTTGCCCCCCCGGCGCCTGAGTCTGGGCCAGACTTGATCTTAAGAACGCCACGGCCACGGCCAGCGCCGCAATCGAGCCTCTCCCTTTCAACAGCAACGAACTCTTCATGGACGATGGATGACGGCGATGCATTGCTTCCCGCAAAAGGAGGCATTACGCTATCCTGCGGCCAAAATCGGGAAAGTCGGACCCCGCCGCATCTTCAAGTAAGGCGCCGCCTTACAAATCGCCTTGCACGCCGCCGGCAGTTACACGCCGCCTTGCTTCCGATCCTGCCACCGCACCGCCTCGCGGATAAGTTCGCTCGCGTTGCTCAGGTGCAGCTTCTCCTTGATGCGCAGACAGTATGTCTGGACAGTCTTCATGCTGATATTTAGCGACTCGGCGATCCGCCACGTCTCCTGGCCGGCGCCAAGTAATTCAAAAACTTGAAGCTCCCGGTCGCTCAACTCTTCGCCCGCCACGCCGGAGCCGCCCCCCTCGAAGATCCGTTCAGCCATCGCCGCCGCAAACGCCTCGCTAATATAGAGCTTCCCCGCAAGGACCTGCCGGATGGCCGTAATCACCTTCTGGGTAGTCTCCCGCTTGGTCAGATACCCGCGCGCCCCCGCCCGCAGCGCGCGTTCCGCATACGCCGATTCCTCATGCATTGACAGCACGAGCATTGTCACCCGCGGGCAGCACACCTTCACATTCTTGAGTAATTCCAGCCCCGAGCCGCGCTCCAGCGCGATATCAATGACCGCCGCATCCGGCTCCATGGCCTGGATCGCCGCCAATGCCTCGGGCGCATTCGGCGCGCTCCCGCAGACCATCAGGTCCTCTTCCTGGTTGATCAGGTTCGCCAGCCATTCACGCACCAGCGGATGGTCATCCACCAGGAATATCCTCTTCTTATCAGGCAAGTCCGGGGTTTTCATACCTCATGCGGCCCGGCGCCGGCGCCCCCTTGAGGGATCGAGCAAGTGACCACCACCCCTCCTTGCGGGCGCGGCGCCACATCGAAGTCAGCCCCAATCATGCTCGCCCGGTGTTTCATAATTCGCAGCCCCATTCCATTACCCTCGTGCTGCGTCGCAGGCAAGCCGCCGCCATTGTCGCGCACGGAAAGCCGCGCCCAATCCTCGTTGATGGATAGTTCAATCTCTACGCGCGTCGCGCGGCCGTGACGTACCGCATTGCTTATCGATTCCTGCGCGATCCGGTAGAGGTGCATCGCAGCCGGCGGATCGATGACCGGCGCGGGCGCCGGGCAATGAAAGTTGCAATCGACATTGAATAACTCCCGCGTCGATGCCGCCAGCGCGTCGAGCGCATCTACCAGCCCTTCCGGCCCGCGCTCCAGCGGCGAGAGCCCATGCGACATCTTTCGCGCCATCAGGATCGCCTCCTCCACCAGCCGCACAATCGTCCCCGCGCTGCCGGAGTCCTCCGCGGATTTCAGCTCCAGCCGCCGCACCAGGACCTGCCCGGCAATCGCCACACCCAGCAAGTGCTGGCACAGCCCGTCGTGCAAATCATGGCCGAAACGCCTCTGCTCGCGCTCGCTGACGTCCAGGATTTCCTTTTCCAGCCGTTCTCTCTCGGCCATCTGATCCATCAGCGCCGCGGTTCGCTCCCGCACCCGCGTTTCCAGTGTCTCCTGGAATCCTTTGATCTTCGAAAGCAACACCACAACGATCAAATAAAACATCATCGTGATCGTCGCATTCCACGCCGGCACCAGCGGGCTGTGATACCTCGCCCCCGCGGCCCAGTCGCCCACCAGCCAGCTCACAATACTCAACGCCGATACGAACAGCGCAAACCCCGGTCCCACATACCAAAGAGCCACGGAAATCGCCAGCAGGTAAAAGACCGCGAAAGAAATTTCGTAACCGGTCGCGTAATCCACGAAACCCACCGCCATCACGATCAGAAACGTAAGAACGACTGGGACGAGCCGGCCCGGACGGCCCGCTTTTGAAGTGCTTTGACTCATGTTCTCCGGCGAATTGGGACGGTGGATCTCTCCGCGAAGCTGGAACTTGTCCAGGTCCGTTTCCCTGCGTCGGCATCAGATCAATAGCAAATCGGTCCTTTCGATCAAAGAAACCTTGCGAGCCGCATTCATAGTCGCGCTCTTCCCTCCGGGCGGATACGCAGATTTGCGCGGCGCACATCCTCGGAAATATCGGGGGCAAATGCGGCCAAATCTCTGCGGCATCACGACATAAGACAAAAGGGCGCTCATCAAGGGCGTTATCAAACCATGAAACACAACACACTCAGCATCGTCGCCGTCGGCGCGGTCGCGCTCGCATCCGCTTGCGTCGCGCTGGGCCAGGACTCGGTCACCACCGTCCAGCAAGTCCAGCCCATCCAGCCCGTCCAACCCGTTCAGGCTACAACCACCACTACCACCACGAGCGCCGGCGTCATCAGCGACTTCAGCCCTCAGGCTATTGTCGTACGTACGGAAAGCGCTCCCGAACCGGTGCGCTATACGTACACAAGGTCCACCACTTACGTGGACGAAAATGGAAACCCCGTTTCGATCGAGACCGTCAAATCCGGCCTCCCCGTCACGGTATATTACGAAAAAGAAGGCGACGACTTGATCGCCTCAAAAGTCGTCGTGAGAACGGCGTCTCAGCCGCCGCCTCCCGTCAATCTCGAGGAACAGAAGACCACCACCACAACCACAACCAACAAATAACCCAGGTAACATGACAAAATACTCGCTTACCGGCTTTGCCGTCGCGGGGTTGATGATGCTCGCGTCGTGCGCTTCCAACCCGCCGCCGCCGCAATCGACCAGCACCACCACCACCGAATCCACGACCGTACAGCCCGTCCCTCCGCCGTCATCCACCACCACTACGACGGTCTCGCCCGGATATTGACGCAACCCGCGCACCAGCCGGCGGCCAACCCCGCCGGCTGTTTTTTTTCCCCGCATCGGGGATCGGCTGAACACCGCCTGGGGTAAATGCCTGTTTTCCAGCCGCGCCCCATCCTCGACCTCCCAGCCAGGCGAAATGAAGGTGCTATGAGAATAACTTCACTCAAACTCAATTCACTCCGCGACCTCTACGTCGAGGAACTGCGCGACCTCCACGACGCCGAGACACAACTCGTCAAGGCCCTCCCAAAAATGGCCGAGGCCGCCACCGGCGTCCAGCTCAAGGCGGCGTTCAACACCCACCTGGGCCAGACGAAGGTCCACGTCAATCGCCTCGAGGAAATCTTCCGTCAACTCGACGAAAGACCGACCGGCGAGACCTGCCGCGCCATGAAGGGCCTCATCGAGGAAGGCAAGGAATTCATCGATGCCGACGGCGACGCCGCGGTCCGCGACGCGGGCCTCATCGGCGCCGCTCAGCGCGTCGAGCATTATGAGATGGCCGGCTACGGCACCACCCGCGCCCTCGCCCAGCGCCTCGGAGAAACCGGCGCCGCGGAAATCCTCCAGCAGACCCTCGACGAGGAAGGTGAGGCCGATAAGATCCTCACCGACATCGCCGGGCACGAAGTCAACCTTCACGCGGCGCACTAACCAACCGTCACGGAGCGCGGGCCGGCCATCCCGGTGGCCGGCCCGCTTGCTGGATAACTCAAAAAACGCCTCGGTTTTCTGAGCGGCGAGGCATCCCCGCCGGTGGCGCAATCCGGATTCCCTCAGGCCGCTCAAACACAGACGGACCAGCTAACTTCCATGAATGCTAAGTTAGCTGGAATAATCGGTAGGTGATAAGAAATAACTTACAACTAACTTAAGACACCTGACTTACGACAAACTACGTATGAATTTTTTTCTGCCATAAGTGAAGTTTGCACTTCAACTATTCGAGCATATTTGCTAGGGTAAAACATGAGTTTCGCCCCTCCGAACCTCGGCAAACAGATTCTGAAATTATGATTGCAAAGCTCGAAACCCCCGAACCTGTTTCCTCGCCCGCGCAACTTCCGGACGAAAAAACAAACGGCCACAAAGAAAACGGCCATTCCCACCAGAGAAAAGTCAGGCGCATCCCGTTGGAGGAAACCGCCGAGACCAGGGCTCGGCAACTTCTCGCCGCCATCGTCGCATTCCGCGATGGCGATTTTTCCGTTCGCCTCCCGGCGGATTGGGTCGGCACGGAGGGCCGCATCGCCGAGGCCTTCAATCAGGTCATCAGCCTCGAGGACCGCATCACGCGCGAGGGGCGCCGCCTCGCCGTCACCGTCGGCAAGGAAGGCCGCCTCAAGCAGCGCATGTCCCTGCCCGGCGCCGTAGGCGAATGGGCAAACAAGGTCGAGTCGATCAACACGCTCGTCGATGACCTCGTCCGCCCCACCGCAGACGTCGCCCGCACCATTGGCGCTGTCGCCAAGGGCGACCTCGGCCAATCCATGGAACTCGAGGTCGATGGCCGCCCGCTCAAGGGCGAGTTCCTCAGGTCGGCAAAGCTCGTCAACACGATGATCGATCAGCTTTCCGTCTTCACCTCGGAGGTGACGCGCGTCGCGCGCGAAGTCGGCACCGAGGGCAAGCTCGGCGGCCAGGCCCAGGTCAAGGGCGTCTCGGGTGTTTGGAAGGACCTCACCGAGTCGGTCAATCAGATGGCCGGCAATCTCACCGCACAGGTCCGCAACATCGCCGACGTCACCATCGCCGTCGCCAACGGCGACCTCTCGAAAAAAATCACCGTCGATGTCCGCGGCGAAATTTTGCAGCTCAAGGAAGCCATCAACACCATGGTCGATCAGCTTCGCTCGTTCGCCTCGGAGGTCACCCGCGTCGCCCGCGAGGTCGGCACCGATGGGCGCCTCGGCGGCCAGGCCGTCGTCCCCGGCGTCGGCGGCACGTGGAAGGACCTCACCGACTCCGTCAACGCGATGGCCTCGAACCTCACCGCGCAAGTCCGCAACATCGCCGCGGTCACCACCGCCGTCGCCCGCGGCGACCTCTCCCGCAAGATCACCGTCGATGTAAAAGGCGAAATCCTCGAGCTCAAAGAGACCATCAACACGATGGTCGATCAGCTCAACGGCTTCTCCTCCGAAGTCACCCGCGTCGCACGCGAGGTCGGCACCGAGGGCAAGCTCGGCGGTCAGGCCGCCGTCCCCGGTGTCGCCGGCACATGGAAGGACCTCACCGACTCCGTCAACTCCATGGCCTCGAACCTCACCGCTCAGGTCCGCAACATCGCCGAGGTCACCACCGCCGTCGCGAAGGGCGACCTCTCCCGCAAGATCACGGTCGATGTGAAAGGCGAAATCCTCGCCCTCAAAGACACGATCAACACCATGGTCGACCAGCTCAACGGCTTCGCCTCGGAGGTCACCCGCGTCGCCCGCGAGGTCGGCACGGAAGGCAAACTGGGCGGCCAGGCCCAGGTCCCCGGCGTCGCCGGCACGTGGAAGGACCTCACCGACAACGTCAATTTCATGGCCTCGAATCTCACCGGCCAGGTCCGCAACATCGCCGAGGTCACCACCGCCGTCGCCAACGGCGACCTCTCGAAAAAAATCACCGTCGACGTTCGCGGCGAGATTCTCGAACTCAAGAACACCATCAACACGATGGTCGATCAACTCAACGCCTTCGCCTCCGAAGTCACACGCGTCGCCCGCGAAGTCGGCACCGAAGGCGAACTCGGCGGCCAGGCCGAGGTCCGCGGCGTCGCCGGCACATGGAAGGACCTCACCGACTCCGTCAACGCGATGGCCACCAACCTCACTTCGCAGGTCCGCAACATCGCCGAAGTCACCACCGCCGTCGCCAATGGCGACCTCTCGAGAAAAATCACCGTCGCCGTCCGCGGCGAAATTCTCGAACTCAAAAACACCATCAACACGATGGTCGACCAGCTCAACGCCTTCGCCGGCGAGGTCTCCCGCGTCGCTCGCGAAGTCGGCACCGAGGGCAAGCTCGGCGGCCAGGCCCAGGTCCCCGGCGTCGCCGGCACGTGGAAGGACCTCACCGACAACGTCAACTCGATGGCCTCGAACCTCACCGCACAGGTCCGCAACATCGCCGACGTCGCCACCGCCGTCGCCAATGGCGACCTCTCGAAAAAGATCACCGTCGATGTGAAGGGCGAAATCCTCGAGTTGAAAAACACCCTCAACACGATGGTCGACCAGCTCAACGCCTTCGCCTCCGAAGTCTCCCGCGTCGCACGCGAGGTCGGCACCGAGGGCAAGCTCGGCGGCCAGGCCCAGGTCCGCGGCGTCGCCGGCACGTGGAAAGACCTCACCGACAACGTCAACTCGATGGCCAACAACCTCACCTCGCAGGTCCGCAACATCGCCGACGTCACCACCGCCGTCGCCCGCGGCGACCTTAGCCGCAAGATCACCGTCGAGGTGAAAGGCGAAATCCTCGAATTGAAAAACACGGTCAATACGATGGTCGACCAGCTCAATGGCTTCGCTTCCGAAGTCTCCCGCGTCGCCCGCGAAGTCGGCACCGAGGGCAAACTCGGCGGCCAGGCCGAAGTGCAAGGCGTTGCCGGCACATGGAAGGACCTCACCGACAATGTCAACTCGATGGCGTCCAACCTCACCGCACAGGTCCGCAACATCGCCGAAGTCACCACCGCCGTCGCCCGCGGCGACCTCTCCCGCAAGATCACCGTCGACGTAAAGGGCGAAATTCTCGCCCTCAAAAACACGATCAACACGATGGTCGACCAGCTTAACGGCTTCGCCTCCGAAGTCTCCCGCGTCGCCCGCGAAGTCGGCACCGAAGGCAAGCTGGGCGGTCAGGCCACCGTCGAAGGCGTCGCCGGCACATGGAAGGATCTCACCGACAATGTCAACTCGATGGCCTCAAACCTCACCGGCCAGGTCCGCAACATCGCCGAGGTGACCATCGCCGTCGCCAATGGCGATCTCTCGAAAAAAATCACCGTCGATGTCCGCGGCGAAATTCTCGAGTTGAAGGAAACCATCAACACGATGGTCGATCAGCTTCGCTCGTTCGCCGCGGAAGTCACCCGCGTCGCCCGCGAGGTCGGCACCGATGGCAAGCTCGGCGGCCAGGCCGCCGTCCCCGGCGTCGCCGGCACATGGAAGGATCTCACGGACAATGTCAATTCCATGGCCTCAAACCTCACCGGCCAGGTCCGCAACATCGCCGACGTCGCCACCGCCATCGCCCGCGGCGACCTCAGCCGCAAGATCACGGTCGATGTGAAGGGCGAAATCCTCCAGCTCAAGGAAACCATGAACACCATGGTCGAGCAGCTCGGCGCCTTCGCCTCCGAAGTCACCCGCGTCGCCCGCGAGGTCGGCACAGAGGGCAAGCTCGGCGGCCAGGCCCAGGTCCCCGGCGTCGCCGGCACATGGAAGGACCTTACGGACAATGTCAATTCCATGGCCTCGAATCTCACTGGCCAGGTCCGCAACATCGCCGAGGTCACCATCGCCGTGGCCAATGGCGACCTCTCGAAAAAAATCACCGTCGATGTCCGCGGCGAAATTCTGCAACTCAAGGAGACCATCAACACGATGGTCGAGCAGCTTCGCTCCTTCGCCTCGGAGGTCACCCGCGTCGCCCGCGAGGTCGGCACCGAGGGACGCCTTGGCGTGCAGGCCGTCGTCCCCGGCGTCGCCGGTACGTGGAAGGACCTCACCGATTCCGTCAACACCATGGGCGCCAATCTCACCGCCCAGGTCCGCAACATCGCCGAGGTCACCACCGCCGTCGCACGCGGCGACCTCAGCCGCAAGATCACCGTCGATGTGAAGGGCGAAATCCTCGAACTCAAGAACACGGTCAACACGATGGTCGACCAGCTCAACGCTTTCGCCTCCGAAGTCACCCGCGTCGCCCGCGAGGTCGGCACCGAGGGCAAGCTCGGCGGCCAGGCCCAGGTCTCCGGCGTCGGCGGCACATGGAAGGACCTTACCGACAACGTCAATTTCATGGCCTCGAACCTCACCGACCAGGTCCGCGGCATCGTGAAGGTCGTCACCGCCGTCGCCGATGGCAATCTCCGCCAGAAACTCACCGTCCAGGCCAAGGGTGAAGTCGCCGCGCTCGCCGAGACGATTAATAATATGACGGACACGCTCGCCACATTCGCCGACCAGGTCACAAACGTCGCGCGCGAGGTCGGCGTCGATGGCCGTCTCGGCGGCCAGGCAAACGTCCCCGGCGCCGCCGGCATGTGGAAGGACCTCACCGGCAACGTCAACCTCCTCGCCGCAAACCTCACCACCCAGGTGCGCGCCATTGCGGAGGTCGCCACCGCCGTTACGCAGGGCGATCTCACGCGTTCCATCCAGGTCGATGCCAAGGGCGAGGTCGCCGAGCTCAAGGACAACCTCAACACAATGATCGTCAATCTGCGCGAGACCACCCAGCGCAACCGCGAGCAGGACTGGCTCAAGACCAACGTCGCCCGCTTCACCAGCATGCTCCAGGGCCAGCGCGATCTCTTTACCGTCGCTAAGACGCTCCTCGCGGACCTCGTCCCGCTCGTCCAGGCCCAGCAGGGCACCATGTATCAGATGGCCGGGAACGAAAACGGCATCCCGATGCTCCAGCTCCTCGCCGGCTACGCTCAGCGCCCGAATCAGCCCGAGCACATCCCCCTCGGCGAGGGCATCGTCGGCCAGTGTGCCGTCGAGAAGCAGAGAATCCTCATCACCGACGTCCCGCCCGATTACACCGGCATCAGTTCCAGCCTCGGCGAATCCACCCCCTCCAGCATCGTGGTGCTCCCGCTCCTCTTCGAAGGCCACACAAAAGCCGTTATCGAGCTCGCCTCGCTCCGCCCCTTCACTTCCACCAACCTCATCTTCCTCGACCAGCTCACCACCAGCATCGGCGTGGTGCTCAATACCATCGAGGCCACGATGCGCACCGAGGGCTTGCTCAAGCAATCCCAGCAGTTGACCGTGGAACTCCAGTCCCGTCAGAGCGAACTCCAGGAGACCAACGAGCAGCTTGGCACCAAGGCCCGCCTCCTCGCCGAGCAGAACGCCGAGGTCGAGCGCAAGAATCGCGAGGTCGAGCAGGCCCGCGGCGCCCTCGAGGAAAAAGCCGCCGAACTCGCGCTCACTTCCAAGTACAAATCCGAGTTCCTCGCCAACATGTCCCACGAGTTGCGCACCCCGCTTAACTCGATCCTCATTCTCAGCCAGCAGCTCGCCGAGAATCAGCCCGGCAATATGTTGCCAAAGCAGATGGAGTTCGCCCGCAACGTCCACTCCTCCGGCTCCGATCTCCTCAATCTCATCAACGACATTCTCGACCTCTCGAAGATCGAGTCCGGCACGGTCTCGGTCGAGGCCGAGGAAATTTCCTTCACCGGCCTGCGCGATAATATCGATCGGAACTTCCGCCACGTCGCGGAGAGCAAGAGCCTCCCGCTCAACGTCAATTTCAGCGGCGATCTCCCGCGCTCGATGACCACGGACCCCAAGCGCCTCCAGCAGATTCTCAAGAACCTCCTCTCGAACGCCGTCAAGTTCACCGCCCAAGGCCACGTCGATGTCCGCGTCAACT